>CAZKUS010000336.1:0-2571 GCA_964556025.1 uncultured Clostridia bacterium
TGACAGGTCTGCTAACAATGGCTGTAAGACTGGCAAACGGTGCCGCTGCTATGATGGCAGCGGGAGTGGTGAGCAAGTTTTTGGGTGCTTTTTACCGACTACCTCTGGCCAGAATTATCGGAGCCGAGGGAATAGGAATTTATGAAATGGCTTATCCAGTGTATAGTTTGCTGTTGATTATGGCTATTTCTGGTGTTCCCATTGCAGTTAGCAAATTAGTATCCGAACAGGTGACAGCAGGGAATAAACCAGAGAGCTATCGAGTTTTTGCCGTAGCTATTGTATTTTTAACTATTAGTGGTGTTTTTTTTTCATGGCTGATGTACCAGTTATCAGAGCCCATTAGTCAGTACGTCTTGGGCGATCCCCGAGTTATTTATTCCTTGCAGGCCGTGTCACCGGCTATATTGTTAGTAGCTTTGATGGCGGCCTTTCGTGGTTATTTTCAAGGACTAAAAATCATGTCTGCTACAGCTATATCCCAGGTGGTTGAGCAGTTGGTCCGTGTTGTGACTATGTTGGTACTTGCCTATATCCTAGTTGATAGGGGTATTGCGTATGGTGCTGCAGGTGCCACCTTTGGCGCTGTTACTGGGGCCTTGGCTGGATTGTTGGTGATGATGGTTTTAATTCCTGTGTATACAGGTGATTTTGCTGCCCCTGGGCAAAATCATAAAACTGTTGGGGCTTTATTTCGAGCTCTTATCAGTTCTGTTGTTAAAATGATTTTGGCACTACTTTCCAGCATTAATTTGATACGGAGTTTCCCTTTGGTAGTGCGCCTATTATCCATTGCTATACCTGTATCTTTAGGAGCACTAGTAATACCTGTTATGCAGACCTTGGATGCGGTTATTATTCCCGAACGACTTCAAGTAGCTGGATATACTGCCTCTGAAGCCACTCATTTGTACGGTTTATTGTCTGGAATGGCTATAAGACTTGTCAGTTTACCGACCACATTATCTCTGGCCCTAGGGGCCAGTTTGGTCCCAGCTCTGTCTGCTAGCATCACACTCGGCAATTATAAGCGAATAAGAGGACAACTCTTGAAAGCCTTCAGATTGACTTTGATATTTGCCCTGCCCTCTACAGCAGGTTTATTTGTCATGTCTGATCGTCTTACTGCTTTGTTGTTTGGTTATCCGGAAGCGGGAGTACCGCTGCAGTTTTTGGCAGTAGGGACAGTGTTTTTATCTTTTCAACAGGTAAGCTCTTCTGCTTTACAAGGAACCGGTTATCCATTGTTGCCAGTAAAAAATCTGTGTTATGGTGCTTTTGTAAATGTATTGATAAACTACCATTTAACCGCTATACCTGAAATAAATATTAATGGAGGCGCCTTAGGAACCTGCGCCGGTTTTTTAATTTCTTCTGTGGGGAATCTTTTAGATGTGAGGAAACGAGTGGGTAGGGGGATGCTGAGGCAGTTGCTCATGTTTGCAATCAAACCCGGATTGGCAGCTGTAGCTATGATGGGCATTATCACTTATTTTCAACCTGTTTTGGACACATTGATAATGGAAGCTCATCTGGCAACTTTAACCGCTATAATTTTAGGTGCACTCAGTTATGGTTTACTGCTGCTTACTTTGGGAGGAGTGACAAAAAGTGATCTGGAGAGTCTTCCTATTATTGGGAGTAAACTGGCTGTAAGTTTGAGATGGTTTATTCGTTAAATTTTTATTGTCATTCATTTCGGGAAATTTTTATAAAACAAAGGATATAGCAATAGTTTTGTAGAATAAATATTCATATATTAGACGATTTTAGACGAAACATGGGAGGAAAAAGTATGGATCATAACGGTAATGATAAAGAACAGAACCAGGATATAGCAAATTTTGATATTAGATCTATTGATGAAATACTGAAAAACACTATCGACAGTATTCAACAGGGCAAAGAAGAAATTTTTGAAATTACTGAAACTACAAGACAAGAATATCATCAGCAGGAAGAAGAATTACAGAATATAAAAAAACAAGTGGCTGAGATTATTGAGGAAGTGGACAAACTAGAAAAAAAATGGCACAGATCGAGAGTCCATTTGGCTCAGGTAAGTAAATTCTTTAACACTTACTCTGAGGAAGATATAAAAAATGCTTATGAGCAAGCCAGTGATTTAAAGGCCAGATTGACTATTATGAAAGAACGAGAACAGCAAATGCGGAACTTACGTGATAGAACGGAACGACGCTTGAGAAACTTAAAGAAATCAATAGAAAAAGCAGAGAATGTCATGAATCAGATGGGTGTAATCGAGAGCTACCTGTCGAAAAGTCACGGTGGACTTCAAGAAACCTTGGAAGATCTGGAGAAACGCAAAAATACCGGTATAAAAATTATCAAAGCTCAAGAAGAAGAGCGGAGAAGAGTGGCACGAGAGATACACGACGGTCCTGCTCAGAATTTAGCTAATATGGTTCTTCGTACAGAGTACTGTGAAAAGTTACTTGAAACCAATGCTGATAAAGAAGTCATAAAAGAGGAATTGTCTGATTTGAAAGGACAAGTTCGCACTAATCTAAAAGATGTCCGTAAAATAATTTTTGATTTACGTCCTATGAC
>CAZKUS010000337.1:0-2566 GCA_964556025.1 uncultured Clostridia bacterium
TAAAGTGATAACTTCTGCTAGAGAGACTCCTACTATAGTAGCTACTACAAATAAATCTGCTAAAGAATCGGATAATAGCAGTAAAATTGCAGAATTTAAAAATAATTGCGCCGAAATTATATCAGTACCGGAAAACTCTAAAGGCAGAGTAGATTTAGATTTACTTATGACAACTTTGGGAGAGCGGGAAGTAGACAGCGTTCTGGTAGAAGGTGGTGAAACTCTTCATGGTTCACTAGTGACAAGAGGATTAGTTGATAAATACGTGGTTTATCTAGGAAATGTAGCCATTGGAGGAGACAAAGCACCAACTCCTGTAGGAGGACAAGGTGTGAATTATCTAAAAGAGAGTGTGGTTATGGACAGTTTAGAATGTGAATCTTTAGGAAATAGTATTAAGATATCAGCTTATCCCAGTACAGAAGAGAGTAGGTGATAACTTGTTTACAGGGATAGTAGAGGAAGTCGGTGAGATTATATCGATAAGCCGAGGAAAAGATTCGGTGAGATTGAGTATTAAAGCTGATGTAGTCTTAGAAGATGTGAATTTGGGAGATAGTATTTCTACTAATGGTGTATGTCTGACAGTAACAAAAGTGGATAGAGACTATTTTGTGGCTGATGTAATGCCAGAAACTTTGCGCAGAAGTAATTTGAGGTTCTTGAAAACCGGCAGCAAAGTTAATTTAGAAAGGGCTTTGAAGCTGTCTGACCGTCTAGGTGGTCATATGGTTTCCGGCCATGTTGATGGTGTTGCTAAAGTGGAATCACGTAAACAAGAGGGAAATGCAGAACTATTTAACTTTAAAATTGTAGAAAAGAACGAAGGTGAAATAAGTAAATATCTGGTGGAAAAGGGTTCTATTGCTGTAGATGGTATTAGTTTGACTATAATGTCTTGTCAGGATGACTATTTCACTGTAAGTATTATACCCCATTCTAAAGAAAACACTATTTTAGCTGCTAGACAGACTGGAGATTATGCGAATTTAGAAGTTGATATAATAGGAAAGTACGTGGAAAAGTTGCTTTTCCATGAACAAAACAACCAAAATGGTAATATGCACAAGCCAAATCATTCTAGTTTAGATATTAATCGGATGCGTGAACTGGGGTATTAATAATAGAATATAACTGAATCATAAAAAAACCAGGAGATGAAGTTTTATTAGAAGAGGAGTTTAATGAAGAATTTGAACAACTGATCGAGAGGATGTGAGTTTATTGACTTTAAATACTATTAAGGAAGCTTTAGAAGACTTTAAAAAAGGTAAAATGGTGATTGTGGTAGATGATGAAGATAGAGAGAACGAGGGGGATCTGGTTATTCCAGCTGAAAAAGCCACTCCACAAGCAGTTAATTTTATGGCCAAATTTGGGCGTGGATTAATCTGTATGCCTATGACCGAAGGTCGGTTACAGGACCTGGAGATACCTTTGATGGTTAATGATAATACTGATGAATACGGTACAGCTTTTACCGTATCAGTAGATCATAAAGAGTGTCATACTGGTATATCTGCTTATGAAAGGGCTATGACAATAGAAAAACTAATTGATCCTGAAGCTAAACCCGAGGACTTTACTAAACCCGGACATATCTTTCCGTTGGCAGCAAAAACAGGTGGGGTTTTAAAGCGAGCTGGTCATACAGAAGCTGCTATCGATCTATCTTATTTGGCTGGATGCTATCCAGCTGGAGTTATCTGTGAAATAATGTCTGATGATGGAACTATGGCCAGGCTGCCGGAACTAGAACAGTTTGCAAAAGAGCATGATTTGAAAATTATTTCCATAGCTGACTTGATTTCATACAGAAGAAAGTCAGAAGAACTAATTGAATCAGTAGCACAAGTGGATTTGCCCAGTAAATACGGCAGCTTTTGGGGAAAATTATATCAAGACAAAGTTACAGGAGAGCATCATCTGGCTATTGTTAAAGGTGAACCGTGGAAATGGACTGAAGATCCAGTGTTGGTCAGAGTCCATTCTGAATGTCTGACTGGAGATGTACTGGGATCTATGAGATGTGATTGTGGCGAACAATTGGCTTCAGCCCTTAGGAAGATAGAATCAGAAGGGACTGGTGTGGTCGTATATATGCGTCAAGAAGGCCGAGGAATTGGCCTTGCTAATAAATTAAAAGCCTATGAATTACAAGATAAGGGTAAAGATACTGTGGAGGCTAATGAGATTTTAGGTTTTCCCGCAGATCTTAGAGATTATGGTATTGGTGCTCAAATTTTAAAAGATTTAGGTTTAACTAAAATTTCACTTTTGACAAATAATCCTAAGAAAATTATAGGATTAGAGGGGTATGGTCTGGAAGTAGAGCAGAGATTGCCTATTAATCCTGATGTAACCCCACATAATGCCTGTTATTTAAGGACTAAGCAGGAAAAATTGGGGCATATGCTAAATTTAACAGATGAAAAGGAGGACAATGATCATGACTAAAATTTATGAAGGTAATCTACAAGCAGAAGGACTGAAAATAGGAATAGTTATTTCTAGGTTTAATGAATTGATTACCAGCAAATTGCTGGGAGGTGCTTTAGACTCTATT
>CAZKUS010000338.1:0-2561 GCA_964556025.1 uncultured Clostridia bacterium
AAAGTATTAAGACCCCCAAAACGATTACAGCACCTTTTGCCTTTCAAAACCAGGCCATTGACAGAGATTATATCGGGAAAGTATTTCAAATACTGGGGAGTCCGGTGATTATTAAAGCTGCCTGCGGTTCTTTTGGGATGCAGGTCTACAAAGTAGCAACAGAAGATGAATTCTTCTCTGTAGTCTATGAACTGGGAAATAATAGGTTTATCATCCAGGAAAATATGGAAAACAGCAATGGTAGGGATATTAGGGTAAATATTATTGGGGATGAAATCGTGGGTGCTATGGAGCGGACCAATGATAGTGACTTTCGCGCCAATGTCACTTTGGGTGGAAGTACTAAAATAGTTTCCTTGACTGAAGAACAAAAAGAAATAGCTCTATCAGCTCATAGAAGTTTACAACTTGATTTCAGTGGTGTTGACTTACTCTATGGAAGTGACGAGAGTCCCGTAGTTTGTGAAGTTAACTCAAATGTCAATTTTTTGAGCTTTGAAGACCTGTCAGGTATCAATTTTGCCGAAAAATTGATAACATATATTAAAGGGTTAATATAAAGGCTTGTGTTAAAGTTGACTGTTGATAGCAATAAAACTTCAATTTCACTCTGGATGCTTGTTTTGATACATCTAAAACTCTCAAATAGTCGAATTAAAGCTTCCTGATCAATTGCTCATCCATGAGCATGATCAGCAAATAACCTCCTGTTATTTGGCTTTAATTCTCCTATTTGCTCATTAAGATGTATTATCAAAACAGCATAATACGTTCAATTGAAGTATTTATTGCTATCAACAATAGAATATAACAGCGCCAATATTAAAAGGTTAATATAAAAAGTTTAAAATATGTTTGATCGAGTTTTAGGAAAGTTAACTTAAATTGAGAGGGGAATAAAATATGATTAATATTCTGAAATCGTTATTTTCCAACCCGTTCAAACCTCAAGCGACGGGAGATCCTAGTACTGAAGAATATCGGAAAAGATTGAGACGCTCGGGACTTATATACATGGGTCAGGGCATTTTATTTATGGGTTTGGTGTTTTTGGCAGATATCCTTATGTCATTAATCTTCACTTCAGGCCCCTTATTCTATCTGTCTGTGGCACTGTTCTTTATAACAGCTGTATTTGCCTTGAAGCTATTTATGGGTACTAGTTTTGTGATCAGAAGCTTCTTTTCCCATGACTCTGTGGACATAGAAAGAGGTAGAGAGCTGAGAAACGAAGTGATTAAAAAATACCATCAGGACACGGATTATGCCGGGGGAAGGAATCATTTCTAAGGACTTGTCTTATTCTGATTTTATTGTTGGATGAGTTAAAGTTTCCTGATCAATACTCATTGTAGTTGTGACATTTTGACTTATTTATCACGTTAAGTACCGCAGTAGTCAAGGAGGTTTTTTGTATTTGTATAAATGATGAGTTAAAAAAATACAGAAATAAATTTTTACTGCTGGAGTTTTCTAGAAATGTAAAGTATATAGGTATATTTAGTGTTGTGTTAACATTTTTATTTGATTCAATAGTTTTCTCATTGCTGTCTTTGCTTGCTTTATTTGCTATTGTTGAAGTTGTTTTAGATTTTTCAGTTCATAAAGCGGGGATACTTCAATATATTGGAGCTATAATAAACAAAATAAAGTACGGTAATAAAATACCGTCTATAAGTAATTATGAAAATGAAATAGAGTATTCTCTACCTTTTGAAGGTAAATGGATAGCAATAAATGGTAGTTACACCAAGGAACATTCCCATTCTTGGAGTATTCCAACTCAAAGATATGCTTATGATTTCGTGATTATTGATGAAAAAGGGAAAACATATGAAAATGAATTAAATAAAAATGAAAATTACTATTGTTATGACAAGGACATTTTAGCCCCAGCAGATGGTGAAGTGGTTGAAGTCTATAATGAAGCCGAGGATAGTATAATATTTAAACCGGGGAAATTTTTATCGAGATCACCGCATATTGCAGGAAATTATATTATTATAAAACATACTGAAAATGAGTATAGTACACTAGCTCATTTAAAAAAAGACAGCATAAGTGTAAATAAGGGAGATAAGGTGTTAAGAGGTGAAGTTATCGCAAAATGTGGAAATACCGGTAATTCCACAGAGCCGCATTTGCACTTTCAAGTACAAGGTGGAAAAAGCTTTTATAATAGTATAGGTTTGCCGATAAAATTTAGAAATATTGTCACTGAAAATCCCCCTTCAGAATACCAAAAAACAGATCCAAGACCAATTATTTCAAAAGATGAAATTGTAGAAGGTTATATAACACGTGGGTATATTGTTTATAACAATCATTTAAATGTGGTTTAGTCAAATTTGACTATTTGAGAGTTTTAGATGTATCAAAACAAATTTTAACTGAATATTTATTGTGGATTTTAAATCGAGGTATCGCCCTCGATTTTTTTTTATAGATATCAACAATCGAATACAATAAAGCTTTTGTTAAATTAACTACTTGACGAATATTAAATTATATATTAGTATCTACCTAACGGTAGGTAGGAAAATATTTGCGCAAATTTCATG
>CAZKUS010000339.1:0-2542 GCA_964556025.1 uncultured Clostridia bacterium
GGAGGTCAAAGCTCACATTGTGGTGTTTTTAGGTTTTACTTGCCGAATTCAAGATTAAATAATATGGGCTTTCAAATCACAAGTTTTGGCTTGGAAGATATAAAAGATGAAGACCCTGAAAATGGTTATTTAGTTAATCTTGGTAGGAAAAAAATTGCAGAAGTACAAAAACAAGCAGAAAAAGCTGAATCAGAAGCAGGAAAAGAAACTAGAATTTATAAAGCACAAAATGAACAGGAAGCTGGGAAAGAAGAAAATAAACGGAAAGTTGAAATTGCTGAATCTCAAAAAGAAAAAGAAGTTAAAGAAGCACAAATAAAAGCTGAGACCGAGCGTGAAAGAGCTAAATCTGAACAAGCTTATGAGTTGGAACAGGCTAGATTGCAACAACAAATTAAAGAAGAGGAAATGAAAGTAGACTATATAGAAAGACAAAAACAAGTTGAATTAGAACAAGAAGAACAAAAGAAAAGAAGAGCTCAAGCTGATGCTGATGCTTATGATATTGAAGCTAAAGCTCGTGCTCAAGCTGAAGAAGAGAAAATTAAAGGTCAAACAGAAGCTCAAATCATAAGTGAAAAAGGAAGAGCAGAAGCAGAAGCTAAAGAACAGATGGCAAAAGCTATGGAAAAATATGGCGAAGCTGCAATATTAGAAATGTTTATAAATATGATGCCTGAATATGCAAAGGAAGTATCTAAACCAATTTCGCAAATTGATGAAATGAAAGTAATTGATATGGGTAGTAACGATTCTAAAGGTGGAGCTACCAATGTAGCAAGCAATGTTACTAACACTATGTTAAGCCTCCAAGAAAGTTTAAAAGAAACAACAGGAATGGACTTAAAAGATATGTTAGAAAAGTTTATGACTAAAAATGCTGCTAGTAACATACACGATGAAAATCTAAAAGAAGAAGAGGGAAAAGAAGAAAAGGGAAAAGAAGAAAATAACTCAACTACTAGTTATAATCAAAGTTCTGACTATATAGACAGAAACTTAAATAAAGAAATTAATAATGTTAGTAATGAAGTAGATGAAACAATTGATAAAGTAGATGAAAAAGTTGACGAGACTATAGAAAATGTTTCAAGCAAATTAAACGATACAGCTGATAAAATTTCAGAGAAAAAACAAAGCCTTTTAGACAAAAAAGATAACTTCTTTAATAAAGAAGATGATTAGATTTGGCTGTGTTAAAGTTCGATGAAATAAGTAGGTTGAAAGAGATCCAGGATTTGTCTTCCTGGCTACTGACTAGGGGGATAGCTCAGCTGACAAAGCATCTGTTTTACATGCTGGGGTCACAGGTTCAAGGCCACCCCTTGCCACCAGGAGAGCTCGTGTTAGTCTCAACCAAAAAAACAGCTTGAGTGAGAGGAGCCCCTCTCACTCAACATTTTCATAGAGATGTCGGCTTAACCGATCACCTCCTACTCTGACATATAAGTATACGACTTAATATGATACCATAAAGTTGATAGGTAACCTTTAAAATCGAACCGCTCACTCTATAGAATCAAGGTGTTTTCTGGTTTCATCTATTAATATCTTGTATTTTACTTAGATACTCTTCTCTGTCTAACTGGAACTGACGAGCCCATATCACTTTCATAAGATCTTGTCCACTCAATCCAGTGATTGTGCTTCAGTTCAAAATCCGATGAATTGGGAATATCTAGTACCAGAATATGTATTTGTCCTGTGCTTTAGGTTTTGATAAAATTCAACTATCGCTGGTTCACTTAATGTTTTATTTGGTAGTTTTAGATATACTAAAACAAATATTCAGAGTGAAATTGAAGTTCTAGTGCTATCAACACCAGAATATAACAGCGCCAAATTTAATTAGCAAGAAAGGACGAGATTATGACAGATCACAGTAAAGATTATGTAGAAACCAAGTATCAAAATCGGCAGCAAAGTTTTGAAAAACAAGCTGATAAGTTCGCAACCAAAGCGTCAAATTTGGGGAATCTGCGCTTATTGACTATTGTAATAGGGATTGCTGCAACCATTTATTTCTATTTGGCAGGGTCTCTCGAGTTCAGTTTAGCTACAATAGCTATAACTGCAGGTTTATTCGTGTTTTTGGTTAGTAAACATCAATATTTTCTTAACTACCGAGACTACTACCAAGCTTTGAAAGAAATAAATGCAGAAGGATTCATGAGATTAGCAGGTGAATGGAAAAAGTTTCAAGATACTGGCGAAGAATTTATTGATGAGGAACACCCTTACTCTCAAGACTTAGATTTCTTCGGTCAGGGATCTCTGTTTCAGTGGATAAACAATACGGAAACATACACAGGTCGAAAGCACTTGTACAATTTACTTACCAATCCTTGTGCGTCATTAAAAGATATAAAAGATCGCCAGGAAGCTCTAGAAGAATTGAGTTCTAAATTAGATTGGCGTCAAAATCTGACGGCTGTGGGAAGAAAAATCCAAGTAAGATTACAAAACAGTTCTCCCGCCCAACGCAGAGGAAAAGAAAATGCATTATTGAGAGATACATCTGATTTAGCTAAATGGTCACAAA
>CAZKUS010000340.1:0-2529 GCA_964556025.1 uncultured Clostridia bacterium
ATTATCACCGGTTTTTTCATTATGTTTGAGGATCAATACAGTATTGGAGACTACGTAGTAGCAGCCGATGTTTTTGGGGAAGTTAGAGAACTGGGATTGAGAACCACAAGGATAAGAGAATGGACTGGACAGATCCACATTATCCCCAATGGAGAAATCAGTAAAGTAACTAATTACAGTCGGGGTGAAATGCTGGCTCTAGTAACAGTAGGAATAGCTTATGAAGAAGATATCGATCAAGCAATTCAAGTACTTTCTCAAGAGGGAGAAAAAGCCGCCCAGGAACTAAATTCCATAGTATCTGCACCAATAGTTCAAGGGGTTACAGATTTGGCTGATTCCAGTGTAGATATCAGGGTGATATGTGAAACAGTCCCAGGGGAGCAATGGGCTATAGAAAGGGAATTACGACGGAGATTTAAACAAGCCTTAGATCAAGCAGGAATTGAAATACCCTATCCTAGAACTGTAGTGTATAAAAGAGAAGAAAATTGATATATATACCAAAAACTACTAAGAGGTTTTACCCTTATCGCCGAGAATAATGTAATATTAAAAGGGGGTGAAATCATGAATTCCAATATCGTCACTGAGCTACATAAAGTAAAATCTAAAGGTCAATCAGGTAGCACTGAACTAGACATTATAACAGTACAGCAAGAATTGATTTTAGCAGAGAAATACGCGACAGAGGCTAAAACTATTCAACACCTAGCCTTAAAAGAACAGATCTTACCTGCCCGTTACCTCAGAAATTTTGGGACCATGGGTTTTGATGGACAACTATCATTATTAAATTCTTCTGTATTAGTTGTAGGCCAAGGTGGTTTAGGTGGTGTCATATCTGAACTTTTAGCAAGAATGGGAGTCGGTCACTTAATTTTAATTGACAATGATCACTTCGAAGATAATAACCTCAACCGTCAATTATTAGCGAGAGAAGATAATCTTGGCAGTAGCAAAATAGAAGCTGCACGTGAGAGAATTTCTCGTATAAATTCTGCTGTTTCAATCACACCTTACACTTTAGCATTAAATGAAGGAAATGCAGTTGAACTCCTTAATGATTGCAATATAGCCATAGACGCTTTAGACAATATGAGTACTAGATTTGTATTGCAAAAAGCTTGCCGTGAAATTGGGGTCCCTATGGTTCACGGTGCCATTGGAGGATTTTCAGGTCAAGTAACAACTATATTCCCTGAAGATAGAGGATTAGAAACTCTTTATTCGGGAATCAAAGATGATTCTGAGGAATATCCGGATAAATTAGCTGAAGTAGAACTGGGTAATCCCGCCGCCACCCCAACTATCACAGCCTCTTGGCAAGCTCAAGAGGCCATCAAATACTTAACAGGGAAAGGTGAACTATTAAGACATAGACTGCTCTATTTGGACTCATACACTGGTAATGTCGAAGTAATTAATTTTTAATCACATTTGTCTAATTAAAAACCGCCCTACAGGGCGGTTTTTAATGATTAATTCCTTTTCAATAACACTTATCATTAACAACTTTTCTATGGAAATACCATCTCATGTAAGATCTGCTCTGTTAATGTTAATTCAGGAGTCTGATATAAACACGATTTATTAATTGGTCGCCCCATCTGATCGACAATTTTTTCATCATTGTCACAGATGCGCAAATATCCTTGAGGACAAAAATATTTATTGGGATGATTCCAAAACACTTTTTCTCCTTCTTGGTTTAGAATCACAAAACCATTATTATCAACTGCTATCCCTTGATTGAAAATAGCTTTTGCCTCAAAATTATTATCTGATTCAGTAGTTGCTGGAATCGTCTGGTTTTTAGCATAAATACCTGATATGATAAACATCAGGCAGAATAAAATCATGAGAAAAATAATCAACCGTTTCCACATCATAATTACCTCCTTTGCCTAAAAATCTTTTGTAGCTTTTTATAGATATATACATTCTATTCACAGTATCGAAATTTTATACTATTTTTTCTCTATACAGTATGTGATAATATATCCTTGTAATATTTTACGTGAGGGTGAATTATATGACACTGGTATCAGGTAATAATTTAACTAAAGATTACGGTAGTTACAGAGTCTTTGAACAGATTTCTTTTCGGGTTAACGAAGGTGATAAAATTGGTTTAATAGGTAGAAATGGTGAAGGGAAGACAACTTTAATTAAATTGATTACAGAAGAGCTTATTCCTGATGAAGGAAATATTGAAATTAATAAAAATGTCGCAATTGGTCATCTATCTCAAGAGCCAGATTTCAATAGTAAAGCCACTTTATTCAATGAAATGAAAACTGTCTACACCGAGTTATTAGAAATTCAACAAAAAATTTCTCAACTTGAAAAAACTATGAGCGAAACTTCTGACGAAGAAGAATTAGCATCAGTTTTTCGCAAATATGGTGAACTAAGAGAAACTTTTGAACAACGTGGTGGCTATCAAATTGATAGAGATATCAGAAGCATTTTAAAAGGACTGGGTTTTACGGAGCATGACTTTGAAAAGCCTATCATACATTTGAG
>CAZKUS010000341.1:0-2526 GCA_964556025.1 uncultured Clostridia bacterium
ATGTCCATCTCTAGTAGTTACTTCTTCTTCTTTTATTTCATTATTAGATATCACCTGATTAACTTTATCAAGTAAAAATTTGCTGTTCCCAATTAAATTGGTGATTTCACCTAAGGGGCGGCCTATATCTTGTTCACGAAGGTAAAAATATTTAGCAACTGAAGGAGTAAATTTGCGAACTTTTAACTCTCTATCCAGGAAAACAGTTCCTATATCAGTACAGTTGATGAGGTTATTCAAGTCTTGGTTAGTCTGAATTAGTTCTTCGTTTTTCTTCTCATATTCAGCATTAACCGTGTGTAATTCTTCATTGACTGATTGTAATTCTTCATTTGTGCTTTGCAGTTCTTCATTAGAAGTGATCAATTCTTCATTGGTCGTTTGTAATTCCTCATTACTCGTTTCTAGTTCTTCAATAGTGGTTTGTAAATTTTCCCTGGTTTCCTGTAACTGCTGTTCTAAGTAAGATACATAGTTCTTGTCTACCTCATCAATACTTGGAATATCTTGTTTATCATCAACTACCGAATTATCCTCTCTTTCATTGAAAATAACTAAAATGTAGACTTGATTACTAGATTTATCATGGAAAGGTTCTGCACTCAAATCTATTGCGGTCTTCTCTTCTTCATGTTTTAAATCAATCTTAACTGCTCCGTACTGCACTTTTTGATTATCTTTAAGTACCCTTTGAAAAGCTGTTGCTACAGCCATTCGTAAGTCTCCTTGCAACATGCTAACTACATCAGTGGACACTTCACCTTCAAAGTGCAGAAATTTACCCGCTCCACCAAAAACATGCAGTAGTTCTCGACTATAGTTAAGTAAAAGGCTGGGAGGCATGTACTTTTCCATTAACATCGGAAAAACAGTTGGTGATCGTTTCTCTTTATCATAATTTTTGGGCCGAGAATAAGAGATTGCCTGTGAAGATTTTTGTGAAATGTTGCCAAAACTCTCTGGTGTCAATCTTTTTTCAGAAACTTTACGGAAAAAGTTATAGCGGCCGTGGATTATTTCAAATTCAGTTTCCACTCCTGTAATACTTTCGCTACCTCCCAAAAATAAGATCCCTTTTTGTTTCATAGAATACTGAAAAAAATGAAGAACTTTCTCTTGTGCTGATTGTTTCAAGTATATAAGCAGATTACGACAACTTATCAAATCCATGCGCATAAAGGGTGGATCTTTGAGTATATTGTGCTCGGCAAATGCAACCATACTCCTAATGCTGGGAAGTACTCGCCAACCTTCTTCCACTTTTTCAAAGTACTTATTTCTGCGTTCTTCTGAAATGTTTTTCATTTTTTCTTCATCGTATATACCAATAGAGCCCACATTCAAAGAATCACCATGAGCATCTGTTGCAAAAATCTGAAAATCCAAGGGCAATTCTAACTTGCGCGAACACTCATCCAGTAATATAGCAATAGAATATACCTCTTCTCCCGTTGCACAACCTGCCACCCAAACCCGGAATTCTTCACCTGGTGAATAGTGTTTTAGCAGTGAAGGTATAATATTATTTTCCAGATATGAAAAAGCCTCAGGATCTCTAAAAAACTGGGTTACATCAATCATCAAGTCCCGGTAAAGCCGGTCTAATTCCTGCGGTTCTTGATCTAAAAAATTTGCATAAGAAAATATATCTTCGATATTATGCATTTGCATTCTCCGATTTACACGGCGAATAACCGTAGACATTTTATAGTGAGAAAAATCTACTGAAAAAGCAGCACTCAATCGGGTAAAAATTGGGATATATTTCTCCTCTTCTGGTGTTCTTACCTCCATTTTAAGATTGGACTTTATTTTTGTAGATCGGCTTAACTCGGAATTATTAAACGCAATAGTTTTTGCCAATTCTTCTGGTGTACCAATATGAGAGGCCACTCCGGTACTCGCAGCACTTCTAGGCATACCATCGAAACTCGCAGATTCAATACTCTGCACAAGTACCCTTCCACCAACATCATCTATCTCTTGTATGCCTTTAGCTCCATCACTTCCGGATCCTGAAAGTATTACCGCATATGAATTGGAGCCAGCGTTTTCAGCAAGGCTAGATAAGAAAAGATCTATTGGTGAATGATTCACATTATTTTCTCGATCTTCTAATTTAAAAAACCCTTCTTTTAAAGTCATCTGCTTGCCAGGAGGTATAAGATAAATAGCATCTTCTTCCAACTTCATGTTATTTTCCACTTGAAAAACCTGTAGAGGAGAATAGCGGTCCATTAACTCATCCATTACACTTTTATGATCAGGAGATAAGTGCTGAATCAAAACAAAAGCTTTTCCTGTCTCTTTTGGGATATATCGAAAGAATTTCTCTAGTGCATCTAAGCCCCCTGCCGAAGCTCCTACAGCAACGACTGGAATCTGCACAGGGTAATTGTCACTATCTTGATTTACTTTCATAGGGAACTCCCCCTAAAATTTCAAAAGATTAACACACAATAAATAGTTGATTTAAAAATTCGACAAAATATTTTAAGATACCTTCAATAATTATTATCATTTTTA
>CAZKUS010000342.1:0-2503 GCA_964556025.1 uncultured Clostridia bacterium
ACAATTGCGAATCAGGGAGGATGTTGATAAGCAAAAGTCGACTAAAGATCAACAAGATTTGATAAATATTAATATTGATGGCTGCGATAGTAGTTTACAGATAGATACTAGTAAATACAGAGTGTTTTTTGGGAGCGAGGTTTTAGACTTGACGCGAAAAGAATTTGAACTTTTAAAATTATTAGCCAGTAATTCGGGTCAAGTACTGACTAGGGAAATGCTTTTGGAAAGAATTTGGGGATATGATTATATTGGTGATACCAGGACAGTAGATGTGCATATACGTTATTTAAGACAAAAATTAAAGCAGATTAACTGTTCAACTGATTTGATAGAAACTGTTCGCGGGGTTGGCTACAGGCTTAAGGAAATGGAGTAATTATTATGAGAACAAAAACCATTAAAGGGAAAATAGTCATAGCTTTTTCAATTTTAATGTTTGTTGCTCTTTTTGGAGTTGGAATTTATTTATATTACTATTTTAATAGTTTTTATATGGACAGTTTGGAAGAACAACTATTAGATAAGGCTAGAATGCTTTCCCAAAGTGCACAAGATGAATTAAGAGACGGAGAAGGTAGTACTTCAAATTTACAAGATTATGTAATTTCAATGGGGGATGAAACTGATTACCGCTTTACAATTATAAGTTCTGATGGTGAAGTTTTAGCTGAATCGGAACGTAAACCGGCAGAATTAGATAATCATTTGAATCGGCCAGAAATACAAGAAGCCCTGGAAAATGGATGGGGATTAAATTCTCGTTATTCCGATACCATTGGTGAAGAAATGTTATATGCTGCTGTAACAATAGAAATCCCTGATATTGATCAAATTAATTATGCCAGGGTTGCCTTTCCACTGACAGAAATTCAAAATGTCAGAATTAATATAGGACTTATAATATTATCTGGAACTTTATTGGCTCTTATGTTGACTTGGATGTTTGGATCTTTAATCGCACAATCCATAACATATCCTGTTGAAGCTTTAATTAAATGGACAGATCATATTTCTAAAGGGAATTTACAGGCTAAATCACCTGTGAAGACTGATGACGAAATAGGAGAACTAGCTGTAAGGTTTGAAAATATGCAGTCTAATTTGGCAGAAATTATGAATGATCTTACTGAAGAAAAAAATAAAATATCTATTTTAGTAAATAATATGCCAGATGGCGTAATAGCTGTAGATAATAATGGTGTAGTCAATTTAGTCAATCCTACTGCTAAATCTATGTTAAATATATTAGATATTTCGCATAAAAAAGATAAAACTTTAATTTCTATTACTAGGAATTATGATTTGCATCAAGCTGTACAAAAAGTTTTATTTCATAATTTGCAAGTATCACAAGAAATTCATTTAGATGATAGCATAATTCGCGTTTACGCTACACCGTTACCTGATAAATCAGGAGCTGTGCTTATTCTACAAGATATAACTGATCTAACTAGGCTAGAACAAATGAGAAAAGAATTTATCTCGAATATCAGCCATGAATTAAAAACTCCTCTGACTTCAATCCAGGGTTTTGTAGAAACTATCAAAGAAGAGTATGACAGTGAAAATCAAGTACACAAGGAATTTCTAGAAATAATAAGTAAAGAAACCAGACGAATAACTAGATTAATTGATGATCTGACCACTCTATCTAAGTTGGAAACAAATAGGGAAAATGTTGAACTAGAAAAAATTGAAGTAAAAGAATTGCTGCATAGAGTGGTTTCAATAGCTGCTGAAAGATGGAAGTATCACAATTACATTATTTATTCTAATGTAATAACTGATGAACTTTTAGGAGTCATGGACAATGATAAAATCCAGCAAGTGCTGTTGAATTTAATAGATAATGCTTGTAGACATAATTCAGAAGGGACGAAAATAAAGATTAAAGCAGTTCCAACTGGTGAATATATTAAGTTTTCAATCACCGATAATGGTGAAGGAATACCAGAACATGAATTGGAAAGGATATTTGAAAGGTTTTATAAGATTGATAAATCTAGATACAGTGATTATAGTGGCACTGGTTTAGGCTTATCCATCGCAAAACATGTACTAAAAGTTCACAATTCAGAATTAAAAGTGCGCAGTAAATACGGATATGGAACTTCTTTTTACTTTTACTTAAAACGAGTAGTATAAACCTCCTTTCCTAAGGTTTATCAGTCTATCCATTTGTGTTTGACATTTTTTATACTGTACATGAATAGTGCCAGACAAAATAGAATTAAGACACTGAAGCTCAACCATACTGGTAAATGACCTGTTTGATTAATGGAAGTTCTCAGTAGATCTACCCCGTAAGTTAAAGGTAACAGGTATGAGAGTGGTTGTATCAAAACAGGCAGATCTTGAACTGGTACAAATAGTCCGCACAAAAACAACATGGGAAAACGGAAGAAGTTAGAATACGTTTGTGCTTCAAATACCTCTTTTACTGAAACTGCAATGAATAACATCAAAAAAGTAGAACTTATTGCCGAAAATAATATGCTCC
>CAZKUS010000343.1:0-2496 GCA_964556025.1 uncultured Clostridia bacterium
ATGAGAATACCAATAAAACAATCCTAACTCTTTGCAAATAATTATAGCATTAAAAAAAGAAAATAGTAACTCTTTTTAAAAAATTATTCTCCAACACTCCATTTTCGTATACTCCTGGGTTTTATCCTGTTAATATAAAATAAGGAAAAGGCCATAACCGGTTACGGCTTCCTAAAAATAACAGGGGAGGCCACAAAAATGCTTGACGAAAAGACAAGGAATGCCATTGCACTAAAAAGATTTTCTCTAATAAGCCCAGTGCTTAACGGCCAGGTGGAAAATAATATTGCCTATTACACCGAAGTTACTGAAAGCCCTATCGAAATGCCTCATTATGGCACAAAGAGATATTCGCCAAAAACTTTAGAAGCCTGGTATTGCGACTACATGCGAAATGGGTTTGACGGATTAAAACCTTTAGCTAGAGGTGATAAAGGTGGAAGCCGCAGAATTAATGCAGAGCTTGGCGAAAAAATACTGGAGAAAAAAGAAATATATCCCAAGGCACCTGATACTGTCATTTATGAATTACTGGTAAAAGAAGGTTTAATTGATCCTGCCAGCATTTCTATGACCACTGTTTACAGGTTTTTAAAAAAAGCCAGAATAAACAATACGACATCTATTGAAAAAGAAAGCAAAGAATTAAAAAGGTTTTCTCATGAGTACATAAATCAACTCTGGCAAGCTGACGTGATGTACGGGCCATACATCAAAGAGGGCAAAAAGAGAAGACAGACTTATTTATTTGCTTACATTGATGATGCTTCCAGGCTAATTTGTCATGCCCAGTTCTATTTTTCTCAGAACTTTGAATCTTTAAGGCATTCATTTAAAGAAGCAGTATTAAAAAGAGGTGTTCCCACTTTAATCTATACTGATAACGGAAAAATATATCGAGCACAGCAGTTTGAATTGATCTGTGCCAACCTTGGCTGCAGCCTTATTCACTCCAAGCCTTACGAACCAAATACCCGGGGTAAAATTGAAAGAGCGTTTCTTACAGTAAGAAAAAGGTTTTTAGCCACCCTGGATCCTTCAGAAATTAAAGATATTGATGATCTCAATACCAGGTTTTTTAAATGGCTTGATAAAGATTACAACAAAAAAAGCCATACATCTTTAAACGGCCTGGCACCTCTTGATTTTTTCATGAACCAAGTCCATAAAGTTAATTTAAGTAATGATCCTAAAAATATAGATGAAAAGTTTTTACTCAGGAAAAAAAGAAAGGTAAGCCATGATGGGACAATTAATATTGAAAAATTGCTTTATGAAACTAATGTGAAGTTTGCCGGTCTCCATGTAGAAATCAGGTATGAACCAGCATGGCTTGAAACACCCTTTAAGCCAATTTTAATATATCTAGATGATAAAAAGGTTGGTGAAGCCTTAAGGGTTGATTTTCATGATAATGCTCACATAAAACGCAAAGGTAGACCTCCATCTAATCAAAGAGAAATTAAAGTTGAACAAAAAGAAAAAAGCATCCCTGTAAAGCAGACAATATCTTTTACACAAATGATGGAGGAGGAAAAATAAATGTTTATTCAATTTTTTGGTTTAAAGTATAACCCTTTTGGCAAAGAATTTGATATTAACGAAACCTATGAAAGTAATGATATTAAAGAATTGAATTCAAGGTTTAAATATATTCAGTCGACCCGTGGTATATTCCTTTTAATAGGGGAACCTGGTACTGGTAAATCTACTGCCCTGCGAAGTTTTACCCAAAAATTAAACCCTGGGTTGTATAAACCATGTTATTTCACTTTATCTACAGTTACTGTTATGGATTTCTACAGGGGACTTCTAATGGCGCTTGGAGAAATACCTTCACACAAAAAGGTTAGCATGTTTCATCAAATGCAGCAGGCCATTTGTTCACTTTACTATGATCAAAAGATTACTCCTGTAATAATGCTTGATGAAGTACAACTGGTATCAAATAATATACTTGAAGACATAAGGCTTCTTTTTAGCTTCAAAATGGATTCACAAAACCCTTTTATCCTCATACTTTCAGGTCAACAGCAAATAAGAAGCAAACTTAGTTTGGCTGTCAATGTTCCTTTAAAACAAAGGATATGTGCTAAATACATGATGCAGGGCCTGAAAAAAGAAGAGATGGAAGATTACATTACAAGCAGGCTAAAATCAGCTGGACTGGAAGATAATATTTTCTCCCAGGCAGCCTTGGAAGCTATGCATTCTTTGTCAAAAGGTATTCCTAGACTAATCAATAATCTTGCTACTTCAAGCCTGATATATGCTTGCTCTAAAAAAATGGATCAGGTAGATGAGGAAACTGTTTATCAAGGTCAAAAAGACTTTGAACTTTAAGGGAGAATAAAAATGATACAAAAACAAATCGAAAAGTCCAAAAACATCATCGCCTGCCGGCAGGGCAGTTACCGTTCCGGTATACTCATGCGGCTCAGGTGATACACCATCACGGAACTGAGCTTCGGCTACAGAGTGAAAACCAAAAACAAA
>CAZKUS010000344.1:0-2488 GCA_964556025.1 uncultured Clostridia bacterium
CCCTCAGTAGCTATCACTTTATCTATTGGGGAAAGAGATCATCATGAATATGAAAGTTTTTATCAGGCCGGTGCTGATAGGTTCCTATTGAGACATGAAACAGCATCGGAGGATTTATTCGCCAAGCTTCATCCCGATTCTGATTTTGCAAAGCGGATCTCTTGTATCCACTCTTTGCGAGAAATCGGATATCAACTAGGAGTTGGTTCCATGGTAGGCCTACCTAATCAAGGTATTTCAGAACTGGTGGATGATCTAGTTTTTATCAAGGAAATCGAGCCAGAGATGGTTGGTATCGGTGCTTTTAAACCTCATAGTGAGACTCCTCTAGGCACTGCTCGAGGAGGCACAGTTGAAACCACCTTGATTATGGTGGCACTAACTCGTTTGTTAGTCCCGAGAGCACTGTTACCAGCCACTACAGTATTAGACAGTTTAGATAGCAGGGGTCGAGAAAAGGCCCTCCAAGCAGGAGCCAATGTCATAATGCCTAACTTGACTCCCTCAAATGTGAGAGATCATTATAAGCTGTATGAGAATAAAGTCTCTACGGCCAATTCTGATGATCATCTTAAAGATATTGAAGCCCAGGTTAATTCCATTAACATGGAATTGGATATGAGTAGAGGAGACAATATTAGATTTATTTAGATATATGCCTTGTTATATTTAGTTGTTGATAGCAACAGTCAAGTTTAAATCCTAGGTATACATAAGCCAACAGTTATATAAACCAACAGTTATATAAGCAAACAATTATATAATATGGTTGTAAATTATTGCTGTAAATTATTGCTGTAAATTATAGTTGACAAGGAGTGTTCCCATGAGTACTTATGAAATTCAAGGGATTATTGACGATGGTTTGATTAATAGTGTTTTAGAAAGTGCAGAGCAAGAGTCTTCGCTACAGGTGCAGGATATCATTTCAAAAGGGGCCACTGCCCGAGGGTTATCTTTACAAGAAGTGGCTGTTCTTTTACAAAATCAAGATCCGGACATGGATAAACTACTTTTCCAGGCTGCCAGTGATGTAAAAGAGAATATCTATGGAAATAGAATCGTGTTATTCACCCCTCTTTATATTTCCGATTACTGTGTTAATGACTGCCTTTATTGTGGCTATAAAACAAATAATTCTAGTTCACACAGAAAAAGATTGACAGATGATGAAATAAAGCGAGAGGTCCAGAGTATTTTGGAGTTGGGCCATAAAAGGATTGCCCTAGAGACCGGTGAAGACCCGGTAAACTGTCCTATTGATTATATAGTTCATGCCATGGATACCATTTATAAGACGGAACATAAAAATAATAAAATTCGGCGTATAAATGTCAATATTGCCGCCACTGATGTAGCAGACTACAAAAAACTTAAACAAGCTGGGATCGGAACATATATTCTCTTTCAAGAAACTTACCATAGAGAGACCTATGAAAAAATCCATCCTACTGGGCCTAAATCAGACTATGATTATCATTTGACAGCTATGGATAGAGCCATGGAAGCGGGGATTGATGATGTGGGATTAGGCGCGCTTTTTGGACTATATGATTACAAATACGAGGTGCTGAGTTTACTGCTCCACTCACAGCACTTAGAGAGAAAGTATGGAGTGGGTCCTCATACAATCTCTGTTCCCAGGCTCAAGTCCGCCGAAAATGTCAGTATAGATGAATTTCCATATCTAGTATCTGATTATGATTTCAAACGAATTGTAGCTATATTGCGATTGGCGGTTCCTTATACCGGGATAATCCTCTCCACCAGAGAGGCAGCTGACTTCCGAGAACAAGTCATGAGATTGGGAGTGTCTCAAATAAGTGCCGGGTCTTGTACCGGTGTGGGAGAGTACTATAGATCAGAGCTAGAAGGAGAGCCGGCTTCACAGTTTGAGATAGCCGATGATCGAAAGCCCAATGAAGTTGTAGAATCTTTGTGTAAACAAGGGTATATACCCAGTTATTGTACCGCTTGTTACCGAACCAACAGAACGGGAGAAGAATTTATGGACTATGCCAAACAGGGTAAAATACAACAATTATGTTTACCTAATGCCATTCTTACCTTTAAAGAATATTTACAAGACTTTGCCCATGAATCTCTGCGAAAGCATGGAGAGGAGAGTATTAGGTCGAATGTTGCTAAAATATCAGATGAGCAGCTTCGCCAAGAGACAAAGGAAAAACTACAGCTTATAGAACAAGGCTATCGAGATTTATATTTTTAAGGATTCCGTCCAATTTATCCACCTCATAACTTTAGATTGTAAACCCTGACAAAAGGCCAGAGTACTTTCGCCTAATGCTTTATGGTTGTAGCCGCCTTCTAAGATGGCAAAAATTCTTCCTTGACAGTGATCTCTGGCAAATTTTCCTAAGGTTTCACCGATATCTTGATATTTTCTGGTTTCCATCATACCACCTCAGTCATTAACATGACGATCAAAACCTGCAGAAACCGCTATTAAATCAGGGCTTTGATTTAA
>CAZKUS010000345.1:0-2485 GCA_964556025.1 uncultured Clostridia bacterium
AAGAAATAAATATATTTAGACATCTAGGTTAAACATCTAATGGAATGTCAACAACAAACATTTTTGATCCGTCTTTCATACTTGTGCTGTAGAGTTGTAATGTTAGTTCTCCTTCTACATCTGAAGGAATTTCAACTTCTTCTTCAAAGTATCCCCAATCTCCCATAGCAGCTGTTGTATGGTCAGTATAAATTACTTCACCATCTTCTGTAACTAAATCGTAGGTAACTGTGCCTTCAAAAACACTAGCAAGTCCAGTTAATTCAACTTTGTCATGGACTTCTTCCTCTGGTTCAGGACTAAAGACTTTAATACAATCCGATTCCGCAACTATGGGTGAATCAATTGTATCAATACCCATTAAACTTTTAAAATATCTGTCTGGATCTTCAATATCGATAAAATTCAAGGGGAGATCATTATCTTCTACAATTATTAAATCATAGGGATAAGTTAGAGCTTCTGTAACCACTTCATCTTCTCCAGGTTCTGTTGAACGGACTTTTATATCTATTTGATCGGAACCTTCTACTACTTCTGTTACTTCTACATCATAGCCACCAGTGGGTTTAGTTCCTTCAGTTACTAATACAAACCTATAATCTTCATACTGCTTCTCTTGAACAGCAGGCACCTCTTTTGAATAATTGATCCATTCTTGAATTTCTTTAGGTACATCATTTTGTTCTGGTCTGTAATATCCATCCTCAAATTCTATTTCCTCTTCCCAATCACTTTTGTCTGATTCATTTGTGTCGTCACTGTCTGAACTGTCAGTTTCATCTTTATCGGTGTCTATTACTACTTCATTATTTTCTCCATCCCAAGTTACATCAGCATCAAATTTTTCTGCAATAACTCTCAGCGGAACCAAGGTCCTACCATTCTCAATAATTGGTTCAGTATCGGATTCCAATTCCTCCCCATCAAAAATAATTGTTACTGAGGAAAGCGCGTTAACAGATACTGCTAAAATAATTGATAGCATTGCTACAACTGCGATTGTAAATATTTTCTTATTCATAGATCAACACTCCTTTGTTTTGTTCTTCATCTATATATGACGATTAAGTATTAAAAAAGATATGATCAATTTATTACCAAAAAAATCCTTTTGAATATTTGAACAATCATTATTTCATTGGGTGATTTCACATATACATTTTGTTTTCATATATTAAATTAAGATATTAGAATAGGAGTGAAGTATAATGAGTACCAGTTTGAATTTTAGCTCCATTCAATATGTTGGATCCTCATGGAAAATGTATCATCATAGAAAATGAGATTAATAATAATTTTATGGAAGGGATATATCCTGAAAAAAGTGATAATGGCTTAATAAGCAGACAGACAAATTTAAATAATGGGGCTGCACCCCAAAAACTTAAGATTTTTAGGACTGCCCCACTTTATTTATGCATTATAATACTAGATCAAACAATTTACCTTCTATATCTTCCCATCATATCCATCATATTTATACTCCAAGCTGGGGGATCGTAGTCCTCATGATGTTTTGACATTAACTCCAAATGGTCTAACCAATAATCAGCTTCTTCATCTGTGATTGCTCCTACTTCTCTCTGTTTTTCAATTAACTCTTTTCTAGCATTCCATATTTTTTCTTTCCCCTCTTCAATTACATTCTTTTGTTCTTCATCTAATTCGGATTCAGACTCATCCCACTCTTTTTCCATATTTGGTCCATGACCTGTAGATTCTCTTTCCATTCTTTGTCCACGTCCCATCATTCCATCCATACTGTTCATATTTAATGCCATTGGATCATAATCTTGATTGTGGCGATCCATAAGATCTAAATGGTCTAACATATAATCAGCTTCTTCTTCGGAAATTATATCAGCCTGTAATTGCTTATCTACTACTTCTTTCCTAGCTTCTAACAGATTTTGCCTTTTTTCATTCAGTACTTCTTGTTGATCTTCCCCTAATTGATTCTGTTCTATATTAAAACCTTGATTTATTCTGGTTTGGAGTGAATCAATTTGATTAGACATATCATTTACCTGTCTGTTATTTCTCTGTACAGCAGCAAAACTAGTTCCTACCAAAATGACTATAATTAGTATAGAAAGCGCTATTACAACGTTTTTTCTCATTTAAATTCCCCCTGGTTGAAATTTAAGTTTATATTTAGTTTTAGTTGTAATGCGCTTAATATGAAATGAAGTTTTTGTTAAATTTATTGTTATTTTATAAACTACGATCGTGAACCTCTCATTATAAATTTACGAGAATGCGTGACAACTTTTTCAACAAAGATTTTAACAAAATTTATTTATAGTTGGAGAAAATTTTCGATAATTTTCCCGCCTTCATCAGTCATGATAGATTCAGGGTGGAATTGTAATCCATATATATGATGGTCTTTATGTTCTATAGCCATAATTTCTCCATCATGAGATTCAGCAGTGATATTCAAGTTTTCCGGAAAGTTTGTTTTTGATACTGTTAAAGAATG
>CAZKUS010000346.1:0-2471 GCA_964556025.1 uncultured Clostridia bacterium
AAATTTCGAAAATCTATAGCTTTTATATTAGAAAAACATCTGGGCCATAAAGGATTATCCCCCATGGATATCTACTTTCCTTTTAATTGGCTGTATTCATCCGGTTACAAACCTGTTTTAAATTATGAGAGTTGGAATAGAAATGAGCCGCAACTGATCGAACAAGCTAAGCAAGAAATCCAACAGATGCTGGGGATGCACATAACTATTGATGAACAAGTTGAGCAGGATATTGATCATTACATAACCGAACATGAGAAAAACGGCTATTTAATTGAAGATAAAGGGGCCACTTCGGGGATGATACTATTCGAAGTCCATGGAGATAGTATCGATCTTAAATAATGTCCACTTTAAAGATGCGTATTGATTTGACAGCACATTTTAAAGAACAAACAGTCGAATTAGAGTCAAATAACACGAAGTTATTTCTTAATCTTACTCATAGATGAGCTGTTGATCAGGAACCTCTAAGTCGACTGTTAGGCCGTTTTAGATGGATCAAACTTAAGCATCTTGAGTGAAATTGATATTTTATTGCCATCAATAATTTTCTATTTATTACAAAAACAGCAGTGGCACATAGCTAAATACCAATATTAAAATCATCGCTGTCACTAAGAACGGGACAACTGATTTAAATATATTTTCAATCGGTCGTTCAGAAATGCCAGATGAAACAAATAGGGTCACACCGAACGGCGGGGTCATCTGCCCCACAGCCAGGTTAAACACCATAAGTACACCAAAATGTACCGGATCGATTCCCAACTGGAAAGCAATCGGTGAAAATATAGGCGTTAGTATCAATAAGATTGCCACTGTATCCAAGAACATACCGAATAACAAGAACACTAAGTTAGCCAGCAATAAGAATATAATGGGATTGTCAGCAAAGCCCATAACCGCTTCCCCTACATTGTGGGGGATATTTTCAATTGTCATAATCCAGCCGAATAGAGAAGCAGTAACTATTAGAAACATGACCATAGCACTGGTCATAGCTGACTTGGAAAACACTTGATATAGGGTGCTGCCATCTAGTTCTTTATACACAAATCTACCAATTAGCAGAGCGTATACCACCGCTACAACTGCAGATTCCGTAGGGGTAAAGATACCACTGTATATACCTCCCAAGATGATGACAGGCGTTAGTAATCCCCATAAGGCATCTTTAAATGCATTAAACAGTCCAGATAAAGTTGGAAATTCTCGCACTGGGTATCCGCGCTTTTTGGAAATCCCAAAAGAAACTGCCATATATGCCATAGCGCCTATTATACCGGGAATAATGCCAGCCAAAAATAGTGTCCCCACAGAAGTTCCCGTCTGTATGCCATAAACGATCAAAGGGATACTAGGTGGGATGACTACACCCAGCGTACCACCCACAGCTTGCACAGTAGCAGAAAAATCAGGATTGTAATTTCGCTTGTACATTTCCGGGTACAGTACCCCTCCAACAGCTGCTGTGGTCGCAGCACTGGATCCAGATATAGCTGCAAAAAATGTAGCAGCGGCGATGCTTACCTGAGCCAATCCGCCATTCATCCATCCCAATAAGTTATCGGCAAAGTTCACTAATCTGTGTGACATCCCACCGGACTGCATCAATTGTCCTGTCAGCACAAAAAACGGTATGGCCAAATAAGAAAAAGAATCAGCAGCGGCAAACAATCTCTGAGTTACTACTTGAAAAGAAATAGAACCATCTATAAGGAGTGCCAAAAAAGAGGACACGCCTAAACTAAAAGCGATCGGCAATCCGATAACCATTAATATTAATAAACTAATAATGAGCACAACACCAGCCATATATTACTCCCCCCCTTCTTCTTCATTGGTTGACCTGGCTCTACGAGTTTCCAAAAATTCAATAACCGTAAATACTATTATTAAGACACCACTAATAGGTATAGCCATATATGCTATGCCAATAGGCATTCCCAAAGCCGGTGAAGGCTGCGCCATATTATAAATAGCCAATTGTGCACCCCAAATGATAAGCACTCCGGAAAAAACTGTAATCATAGTCTTATGAAAGTAATCCAAATAGGTGTTGGCGCGCTGTGATAAATTTGTTATCAAAGCTTCCACGGCTACATGTATGCCCTTCTTCACGCCCAAAGCACCGCCAACAAAGCTCAACCATACTAAACAGTACCTTGCCAGCTCTTCAGACCAGACAATAGAAACCCCAGGTATTCTGCGAAAAACGACTTGTGAAAAAGTTAAAATAATTTTCAATGCAAATATAGCTATAATAAAACCAATAACAATTTTTTCTAATCTGTCATTAAATTTTGAAAGATACATATTAACCCCCCCTCTATCCTACCAATATCCTTTTCAGCAGTTGAATCAAGGTTATCTAAATGCAAATTCTTTAATGTTGGCAATGGTTGGCGATACTAGATCTTAAAGAATAGATGGTACGAGATATCCACTCGCCCGCATATATTTGCATT
>CAZKUS010000347.1:0-2463 GCA_964556025.1 uncultured Clostridia bacterium
ATAGATCACATCTGACTGCTTCTTGTGTGTCAATGGCTATCTATAATGGTCTCAGCAGTGCCATAATGGAGACCTCTGATGAAATTGTAAATAAAGCTGTAGACAAATCCTTGTCCATTATTGGAAAAGAAGCTGTTTGGGAAGAAGCTTCAATAGATGTAGATGATCAACTGGTCAAAAGTGTTCTAACAGGGAACTCACAAGATGTACTAGAACAGGTGAAACTGCAATTAGAGGAAAAAACTCCGCTAGAAGTGAGTCAGAAAATACTGGGTAAAGCTATGCAGGACATCGGTGATCTGTACAACGACAAAAAAATTTATTTACCTCAGTTACTATTGGCTGCAGAGACAGTACAGCCCGGATTTGATCATTTAAATAAATTGATCGGAGAAGGAAAAGGAGAAAGTAAGGGACATGTCATGTTAGCTACAGTAGAAGGGGATGTCCATGATATCGGTAAGAAAATTGTAGCGACAATTTTAAAAAGTGGTGGCTTTAACATTTCAGATTTGGGTGTAGATATTCCAGCAGATAAAATCGTGGAAGAAGTCAAGCGGCTTAAACCTGATGTACTAGGACTTTCTGCCATGATGACTAGTACTATTAAAAAAATATCCGAAGTAACAGAACTGCTAGAACAGGAGGGAGTGTCAGTAAAAGTGATCGCCGGTGGTGCATCACTCAATCCTGATTTGGCTAATAGATTTGGATGTGATGAATATGCTAAAGATGCTTATGAAGCTCTGCGCAAATGTGAAAATTTAGTTAAAAAAGCTAATTTAAGCTCGTGAAAAAATGCTAGATAGTATAGAAACGATAAAAGAGGAATCAGCTTTAAATCAATAAGAAATTTGTTAGAGCTTTTATCTATGACACATCTATAAAACATCAATAAAATCTATTTGTCTACGTACTTAACCTACCTGTATAATCTAAGTTAGACGCTGTTAAATTCTGTTGTTTATAGCTGAACTTTTTGATTGAATAAATTTTGTGTACAAGGGTTGATAGTACATCTTAATTATCAAACAGTAGTATTAAAGTCAAATAACAGGATGTTATTTGCTGATCATATTTTGGATGAGCAATTGATTAGAGAGCTTTAACTAAGCCAGAATCTAAAGCAATAACAATAACCGAAGTGAGGGATATTATGCCTGAAGCTACTGATTACGTATTGTTAATTACTTCCGATACACTGGGGCAAGGGAGTAAGGAATTGGGAAAAAAGTTAATGAATAGCTATTTGCATTGTTTATCACAATCTGAAACTCTACCTAGCCATATTTTATTTATGAATTACGGTGTTAACTTGGTACTGGACAACTCTGATGTTTTAGAAGAATTGGATACACTGCAAAATAATGGTGTTCAATTAAAGGCATGTGGTACATGTCTAGATTATTACGAAGTGAAGGAACGAGTGGCAGTAGGACAGATAGGAAATATGTACACAAGTGTCG
This sequence comes from uncultured Clostridia bacterium, assembly GCA_964556025.1. Lineage (GTDB taxonomy): Bacteria > Bacillota > Natranaerobiia > Natranaerobiales > Natranaerobiaceae > Natranaerobius. The sequence goes on from CAZKUS010000347.1 coordinate 1,467, forward strand.
ATCTTATGAATACGGCTGCTAAAGTTATTACTATAGGGTAAAATTAGTTTTTATAAGGTGCTTTAATATACAGCTGTTAATATTTAGTATGGAGGTGACAGATATGACTGAAGAACAAGTTTGTAACTTAACTGCATATAGCAGTAAAGCTGGTTGAGCGGCTAAAATAAGTCCGGCGGACTTAGATAATATGTTATCAAAACTAGAAGTACAGGCTGTGGATCCCAGTTTACTAGTTGGGGTAGAGACCTCTGATGACGCAGGAGTGTATAAATTAACAGAAGATATAGCTTTAGTCCAAACTGTGGATTTTTTTACACCGATAGTTGATGATCCTTATACATTTGGTCAGATAGCTGCTGCCAATGCACTTAGCGATATTTACGCCATGGGGGCAGTTCCTCTTACTTGTATGAACATAGTAGGTTTTCCCATCGGAGAGCTGGATAGTGAAGTGATGACTGAAATGCTTCGAGGTGGTTCTCAAAAAATAACTGAATCAGGAGCATCTCTGGTTGGAGGTCATTCTTTAGAGGATAAAGAACCTAAATACGGCTTATCAGTTACTGGAACAGTGCATCCTGAACAGGTATGGTCAAATGCTGGGGCTCGTCCAGGAGATAGATTGCTGTTAACCAAACCTTTGGGAACTGGTATTGTGACTACGGCAGTCAAAAAAGGCAGGTATGAACCTGAACATAGAGAAGCAGCTATAGAAGCCATGACTACTTTGAATAAGGATGCAAGAGAAGTATTGACTGATTTTGATGTTTCTGCGTGTACAGATGTAACGGGTTTTGGACTGTTAGGGCATGCTCATGAACTTGCCAAAGCCAGTCAAGTGGATATAAAGATATGGCATGATAGTGTACCGCTCCTGCCAGGTGTGAAAACTTATACTGAAAGTGGATTGGTGCCTGGTGGTACTAAGAAGAATCTATCTTTCTTCGATAAAGTGTGTCAATTCGGGGAAAATATTTCTAAATCGAAACAGCTC
>CAZKUS010000348.1:0-2461 GCA_964556025.1 uncultured Clostridia bacterium
AACTCCAGGTGCAACCACTTTACCAGGTGGTACTACTGAACCCGCTGCTACTAAGCTGTTTTCACCTATTTCCGCACCATCTAAAACCGTAGAATTAATACCGATCAAGCTATTACAATTAACTTTACAGGCGTGTAAAACAGCATTGTGTCCCACAATCACGTTATCTTCTAAAATCACATGCAAGTTCGGACTCTGGTGAATAGTTGCATTATCTTGAAAAATAACGTTTTTTCCTATCCTAGTAGAAGCTACATCGCCTCTAATCACTGCATTGAACCAGATACTAGCATAATCATCTATCACGACATCGCCTGTTACTACAGCAGTAGAGGCGACAAAAGCTGTTTCAGATATAGTTGGATATATATCTTTATATTTAATGATCATCATTGAACCCCTTTCTTTTATATGTAAATATTAACATTTATTACAGTTGTTCTTAAGTCCATTTTACATCAGGGAAAAACTTTAGTAAAACAAGTTTTTGAGTAGACTCAGTTAAAGTTAAGTATTAATAGCAATGAACATTCCACTGTATAACTATTCAATATCAGCCACATACTAAAATTATCAAGATCAATTTAAACGTTTTCACTGGTCACTGCAGTCAGTGCTGAAAGGAGAAATTTTCATTAAAGCGTGGTTTGATAAATTCAAAAAATTATTTGGCATACGTCCTAAACCAAATTTTCAAAATAAGAAAACCGATGATGGGCAGGTTTTACATCATTGGTTAAAAGATAAACTATCTAAAGATGAGCGCGCCCAATTATTAGATAATATGGTATTGTCAACTCAACTGACAGACAATCTGGACAAAATAAAGTCGTTATTGGGCAACAGTTATGATTTACAAATAAAAAAATTTACCATAGGAGAACAAAAAATACAGGCAGCAGTTGTATACTTATCTTGTTTAGACGATTCAACTGCCATTGAAAAAGTGGTCAGTGATTTAACCAGTGAATTGTACAAAGCAGGGCTTTCTCCCAAAACCCCTTTAGAAGCTTATGAAATTGCCAGCAATAGAATGCTAAGTAATGAAGATACTTTTGAAATTTCTGATTTAACTGGCATCTTCGACAACATTTTAAGAGGTGAATCAGCCGTTTTTATCCATGGCGTCGATTATGCCATTATTTGTGATACTAAGAAATGGGAAGTTCGCAGTATCGAAGAGCCAGAAGCCGAACGCACCATTAGAGGTCCCAGGGAAGGGTTTATCGAGTCAATGCGCATAAACACAGGATTGATCCGACGGAAAATTCGAAGCCCAAATCTGTGGATAGAAAAAATAACGGTTGGAAGAACAGCGGGAAGTGAAGTGGCCTTTGCATATCTGAAAGGCGTTGCTCAAGAAGGACTGGTTTCCGAAGTTAGAGATAGATTAAGTAAAATTGACGTAGATGGTGCTTTATCAAGCGGTCACATTGAAGAGATGATAGAAGACACCCCTTACACAGCTTTCCCATTGAGCCATAGAACCGAACGCGTGGATACTACTTCTGCCTCTATTCTAGAAGGAAAGATCGTTATACTCCTTGAAGGAACACCGTTCGTTTTGATTGTTCCAACTAAATTTGTGGAAATGCTCCAAGCGCCGGATGACTATTACGAAAAATTTCCCATCGGTACATTCATAAGAGCAGGACGACATTTGGGATTCTTGTTCGCTATATTTTTTCCAGGTGCCTATGTGGCAGTTATTAATTTCCACCAAGAACTCCTTCCGACGGGTTTAATGCTGCAAATAACAGCAGCGAGACAAGGCGTCCCCTTTCCAGCTGCCGTAGAAGTACTGATGATGGAATTCTTGTTTGAATTATTGAGAGAAGCAGGGTTAAGGCTACCCGGCATGATCGGCCCCACATTGGGAATAGTAGGTGCATTGATCTTAGGGGAAGCCGCCATTGGCGCAGGCCTTGTTTCACCTGCAGTGGTAGTCGTCGTAGCCTTAACAGCCATTTCATCTTTCATTGTGCCGGCTTATTCTTTAGCCATAGCTGGAAGAATCGTCAGATTTGTTGCTGTACTTTTTGGATCTGCTTTCGGGCTATTCGGAGTACAATTTGTATTTTTACTTTTAGGAATCCACCTGTGTTCACTGCGTTCCATGGGATATCCGTATATGGCCCCAGTAGGCCCATTGATTAAGTCTGATTTAAAAGATGCAATCCTGCGCGTCCCCTGGTGGCTTATGAAGACCAGACCTAAATTAGAGGGTGGAAAAGACCCTGTTAGAATAGGTCAAAAAACTTCATCAAAACCTCCTCAAGGATTAGAAACAAGTAAAGATCAAGATAAAAAAACTCAACCACAAAAAGATCAGGAGGAAGATTGAGTGTTACAGGAAAAAATAGCCAACAGACAAATGCTGTTCATGCTTTTTTTGGTTAGAGCCACCATTGCTGTAGCTTTTTTACCTGTTTTAACTACAGGCAGAGCGGGGAATGATGCG
>CAZKUS010000349.1:0-2458 GCA_964556025.1 uncultured Clostridia bacterium
TGTGTAGCATCTTCCAACATACCCTCTATATTATTATACGCTTTTCCTGTTTTGTATGAATAATAATTATTAAAGACTTTGATAGTATCATCTTTAAAGTTTAATTGTATCGGATAGTCAACATCGGCATTAAATATTATAAGTTCTTTATTATTATAGGATTGAGCTTTATATTGAGCTATAATTCTCGCAACATTAGAAGCTCTGCGATATGTGGGGCATATAAGTGTTACTTTCTTATTTGCGTTTTTTGTTTTTACAGAAGCTACCTTGTCTTTGCTAAAAATACTATCATATAATTCCTTATAGTTTCCCCAATGATCTAAAGACTTAATATATTTTCCGCCTTTTGGTATTCTTCCTCCTGTAATATTATAACTATTTCTAACATCAATACAGGGAATATCACTTTTAAAGGGATCTATTTTAAATCCTTTTTCACTTTTGAATCTCTTATCGCTTTCTAAGTCTTGAGATAATATCTTTTCTATTAATGAAGCTTTTGCTACACTTTGAGACTGTATATATCCTTTAGGTCTAGGAAAATACCCTTTTTCGTTTAGAAAGTAAACGTTTTTATTTTCTAGTAAAGTTTTATTATCAGAAGGAATATGTTTAAAATGACTATTTGAATATAAAACATCATGCTCTGCTAGAAATACATTAACATTACCAAACGTATCAAGAATGTATTTTATTCCTTCTTCTAGTTGAGCATATATGCTATTCCAACCTCTTGTTTTAGAATTTTCTATTATATTTTTATATCCAAATGTTTTACCAAATTCATTTATAGGATTTCTACAAACTGATACAATAGGTATTCCTTCTGCTGCATTAACTAGTTGTTTTTGAAAAAACTCTTCTACTTGAACAGGTAAATTATTAGAAGAATAATATAATATTACTTTTTTATCTTCTTGACAACAAGGTTTATTAAAAACTAACTCTACACATTTTTGAAATACTTCTTCTGTCTTTTCAACTCCTATTGATTTACCAAACTCTTCTTTAAACATCTTAACAATAGGATGCTCTTTATCTTTATAAAGATCAAGATACCCTATAAAATAATTACTGATTCTATCTTTTATATCAAGAGGAAAAGGGGCTCCCCCTATTCGTGCAAATCTATGAATCCATTTGAGATTAGGTAAACCTACACATTCTCCACCCCAGCTTCTAAATAAATCATGGCAATAACCAGCTTCTCCACCAAATCCTTTTAAGTGAGGGTTAATACCTTTGAAAACCTCTCTTCTGTAACTATAAAGACCCATAGCATGCATATCAATAGGGTAGGGTTTATCTGTTTTAAGATAATCCTCATCATTTGCCCATGTACCATACATATTACGTCTAAATTCCCTATTCCAATGAGTATTACAATTCTTTAAAGAATTACTAAGCATAGGCCCTTGAATCAAATTATTAGTTTCAGGGTTTTCTTTATAATAATTAAGTAATGTATCTATAGCTCCGGGTTGTAACATAATATGACAGTCCATTACTAGTACATACTTACCTGAAGAATATTTAGGCACTTCCCATTTAACCCAAGTACCGTAGCTCATATCGTATGGTATATATTTACCATTGATACCATTAACAAATTTCTTTACTTCTTCTGCATGTCTTCCTGTAGGATTATTATCGACCACTACAAACTCAACTTGATCTGTAGCACATATTGGATGATTAAGACGAAGTGATTGTATTGTGAAATATATTCCATCATAATCATCGTATGTTGCCATACCTATTGTTAAAAGTTTTTCTTCCATATTAAAAATGATAATCCACTGTTCAAATATTTGTCCGCTTGTACTTATATATCATGTTTTAGTAACAATATCAATAATGATGTGTTTTTTGTCTTAATTAAGCGGTCCATCCCCAACAACAATCCAACATACAATATTTTGGCTAGGCATCGGTACTATCCATGTATTTGGTTCATCCGGGTCTTCTAAAAGTGCATAATTGGGATCTCCAATTTCGTCTGGTGGTGTTTGATAATTGGGATCATTACTCCACCATACACCTTGTACATCTTCACCTGGACCTACATAACTTGAATAAAAACTATCTGTAAGTTCAACTCCCAAGTCAGCACCTTCTGGTATATTATTACTACCTATAACCCAGTCCCCCTGTTCATCTTTATATTTAATTATAACATATTTGTCATAAAAAGTTCTATTTGTTAGTTCTCCATCTTCGCATTTATAACCATCAAAGTCTGCCGAATAAGTTGCTGGCGCTGCTGTGGTTGTTGTAGTTGTTGTAGTTTTACAATATAGTGTTCTAGTATATGCATAAGGCCCATAAGTAGTTGTACAATCAGGGCCACTATTTACACCTCTTACTCTAAACTTAACATCAGAATAAGAACTGTTTATAGTAAATGAGTAACTTTGGGATGTTGTAGTAGTTACATGATTATACCTACCTCCAT
>CAZKUS010000350.1:0-2455 GCA_964556025.1 uncultured Clostridia bacterium
TAATTCCTTTGATTTTTCATCATCCAAAAAGTTATGTTCAAAGTAATGTTCAAAGGTCTGTAAAAAGTAGTCGTAGGGATTTTCATTTAAGATCAACCATTCACAATAAACTTTGAAGGCTTCAGAGTGTTCTCTAAGATAAGGAAACTCTAAAAAATTACGATAATGGCTCATGAATAACTCTTTATACGGTGCTTGGTCCATAATAAAATTTCTAAAACTTTTTATCTCTTCCAAAGTTTTAGAAGTAAATCTTTTCTGTTCGTCTTTTACCAAACAACACTTTTTGTACTTCTTGCCGCTACCGCAAGGGCAGAGCTCATTTCTTCCTACCTTGTTGATAGGGACACCTCCTTTTTGCTCATTAAGATTTACCAACCCCGAAACATTTGATATGAAATTGAAGAGTTAAGCTATCAACATTCAACTTAGACTGAACCACTAAAAAAGTAAAATTAGACTTTGAGGACTTAACTTGTCAATACAATTTTATCATAAAATTTGAAAATATTCACTTTTGCATCAATTCCTGATAAATTATCTTGAGTAGGAAATAATAGTAATTTATATCAACTAGCACACAACACTTTTGTATGTTAAAATATTATAAAAGTTAATAAAATTAAGGATAAGTTCAGCTATCAACAACAGAATATAACAGCGCCAAAACTAAACTAATATTAAGAGGTATCATTCGTTTTTCTGAACAAAACATTTCGCCCCAAGAGCTAGCAAAGTTTCATGAAAGTCCCCAAGATATGTATAAAGATAAGGGTATTACTCAAAATCTTGAATTTAACATCTGGTAGCTAAGGAGTGAATAATGATTATAAACAATGAATTGCATGTAATATCAATAGATCGCAAAGTAAATGATTTTTTAGTACAAACTTTAAAGCAACTTTTTGGCTACAAATTAAATATAAAAGGTTTTTGTTATGATTATGATACATTAGGAGAACCGGCAGATTGTGTTTTAACTTCTGGTAAATTTTTGTGTTCTGAAGTAAAGGAGTATTACCCTAACACCAAAATTATAGGAGCTAAAAGAATAATCAATGGCTCTAATATAGAAAAGCTATTTTCTTTACCAGAAGGCAAAAAAGTTTTAGTAGTGAATAACCCTGAGGTAGTCACGTATGAGACCATTGAATCGTTGAAAATTACGGGGATCACACATTTAGAATTAATTCCTTATTGGAGAGAAAAACAATTTAATGAACAGGTTGATACTGCCATAAGTACAGGAATGATGCATTTATGTCCTGAAGGTGTTACTGAAAAAATTGATATAGGAATGCGAACTATAGCTTTTTCAACTTTAGCTGAAATAATTAATCATTTTAACTTAAATAGTACTAAATTAGATGAGTTTGCGGATCAATATATAAAAGTTATTACTAACGGTCAAAAAATATTGAGTGATACAATCAAAGTCAAAGATGTCTTTAAAGATAATCAGCAACAAATAATAAGTAAATTAGATGAAGCAATTGTTACATTAGAAGGGGATCTGATCTCGGAGTTTAACCAGATATCCGAACAACTATTTGATGTAAGTAGGTCTGAAGCAATAAATTCTAACATAAATCTTATATTTAAAAGTTTTCCAGAGTTTATTAAATTTCACCAAAGCAATAAACGGGATAACGGAAATAAAAGAACGAAAATTCTGAATTATCATGATAAAAAGTATTTAACCACTCGTATATCATTAAAGAAAAGTTCACTTAACAATCATGAAATTGTTAGCCATGATATGTATACCTTTAAAGAGGTTGATAAAATCCAAGAATTAGAACAAGAAGTTAGAGCGGAGTTATACTATAAGCGTCATATCTCAAAATACAGTTTTGAAGATATAACCTATAAAAGTTTGCAGATGGAAGAGTGTATAAATAAATCTAAAAAATTTGCCAGGTCAGATTCCAATGTTCTTATAGTCGGTGAGAGTGGTACTGGCAAAGAGTTGATTGCCCATGCGATTCATCGCTGTTCTAGAAGGAATAAGGGGCCTTTTGTAGCAGTAAATTTTGCTGCTTTACCTGCCGAGCTTATTGAAAGTGAACTGTTTGGCTATGAAGAAGGATCTTTTACAGGTGCCAGTAAAGGTGGTAAAAAAGGTCTGTTTGAACAAGCTCATTGTGGAACTATATTTCTTGATGAAATTGGTGATGCATCCCCAATGATTCAGTCCAGATTACTGAGAGTACTGCAAGAAAAAGAGATCTTAAGGATTGGTGGTAGTAGAATAATACCAATTAATGTTAGGGTTATAGCAGCAACCAACAAAAACTTAGAGCTAATGGTTAAAAATGATAAATTTAGAGAAGATTTATTTCATAGGCTAAAAATCCTGCCAATTGAAGTTCCACCTTTAAGGGAGAGAAAAGAAGATATTCCTTATTTATTATCAGAATTTTTGGCCAGTAAAGATCCTACTAAACAGTTTTCA
>CAZKUS010000351.1:0-2454 GCA_964556025.1 uncultured Clostridia bacterium
ACCCTATATTGAATTTTTTATCTTAGTTTGAGATCTCTTCGGACCAACTGATACTATAGAAACTGACACATCAGTAAGTTCTTCTATCTTATTTACATAGTTTTTGACATTTTCAGGAAAGTCTTCCCACTTATCTATCTGCGAAATGTCTTCTTCCCATCCTGGAAACTCTTCGAAGATCGGTTCACATTCAGCTAATATTTCTTGACTAGCAGGGAAATGAGTTATTATTTCACCTTGATATTTATACCCTACACAAATTTTAATTGTATCAAATCCCGTCATTACATCCAGTAAAGTCAAAGCAATATGATTAAAACCATTTATACGTTTTGAATAGTTTAATAATACCATATCGAGCCAACCTATTCTACGTGGTCTACCTGTAGTAGTGCCGTACTCTTGACCTTTTTCTCTTATTTCATCTGCAATTTTTTCTGTTATTTCGCTAGGGAAAGGCCCGTCTCCAACACGTGTTGAATATGCCTTGGTAACTCCAACTATATCTTGTAATTTATTTGGGGCAACACCGGCCCCCACACAAACTCCTCCAGATACAGGGTTAGAAGCAGTTACATACGGATATGTTCCGTAATCTAAATCTAATAGAGTTCCTTGAGCTCCTTCAAATAAAACTTTTTTTCCTTGGTTTTGAGCTTCCTCCAAATATGCCGAAGCATCAGTGATATAATGTTTTAATTGCCTAGCATATTCTTTGTACTCGGAAATGACACGCTCAGGAGAAATACTCTGTTCATTGTAAACTTTTTGCATTAACTCATTTTTATTGTTTACAGCCCATCTAATTTTATCTTCCAATTCATTATCAGTTAACAAATCGCCCATGCGAATTCCGATCCGAGCTGTTTTATCCGTATAACAAGGTCCGATCCCCTTGCCTGTAGTGCCAATTTTCTTCTCGCCTTTTCCCTGTTCTTCTAAGTTATCGATAACTTTATGATAAGGCATTATTACATGTGCTCTGTCACTGATTATAAGTTCATAGGAGGTGATATTATTATCTGTTAAATATTGCAGTTCCTCTAACAAACTTTTAGGATCAATGGCCATACCGTTGCCCAAAACACAAGTCTTATGACCATGAAAAATCCCAGAAGGTATTAAATGTAATTTGTAGACATCATTCCCAATGCTTACAGTATGCCCTGCATTATTCCCGCCTTGATAACGAACGATCACATCTACATCCTCTGCTAAAAAGTCCGTTATTTTACCTTTACCTTCATCACCCCATTGAGTCCCAACTACGACTATACTGGACATGAATTAGCCTCCTAACTAGTAATCACAGCCAGCAAGTCCCCCACTAACTGCAATTTTTCAAATTGAACACTATCATCGATTTGGAACGGCTTTAGTTTACCAAAGGCTAGTTCCACTGTCAATATTAACACGAACGAAAACACAATTTTAAGATGAATGTTCACAAATTTAATGATACAAGGTGATTAGTCTTGTATTAGTCATTCTACCTGTTCATTATAACGATATTCGGTATTTAAAAATTTATTAAATTCATTTTTGAAGAATAATTCTACAGTACCGATCGGGCCATTCCTCTGTTTGGACACTATAACCTCAGCTATATTGCTGTCCTCATTTTCTACATTGTAGTAGCCATCTCTATAGATAAATAATACAACATCGGCATTAGCTTCTATTCCACCGGATTCCAGCAGGTCGCTCAACATTGGACGCTTGTCCTGACGTTGTTCTACTGCCCTAGAAAGTTGGGATAATGCAATTACTGGAACATTCAGCTCTTTAGCCAACGATTTTAACGACCTAGAAATTTGAGATATCTCTTGCTGCCGGTTTTCCGGATTTTGATGACCCTGCATCAACTGTAGATAATCAATAAAAATAGCTTCCAATCCATGTTCTGCTTTTAGCCGCCTTGCTTTTGCGCGCATTTCCATCACAGAAATAGAGGCGGTGTCATCAATAAAAATGGGAGCTTCCGAAATTGGACCAATTGCTTTAGTTAATTTAGGCCAATCTTCACTAGTTAAATCACCTGTTCGTAAACGATGGGCATTAATATTAGCTTCAGAACAAAGCATTCTTTGTACCAATTGATCTTTACTCATCTCCAGACTGAATATTGCTACTGGTTGATTTTCTCTGATAGCAATATGTTGAGCCATGTTAAGAGCAAGAGTGGTTTTACCCATAGAAGGTCTAGCAGCTAATATAACTAAATCTGACGATTGAAATCCGGATAACCTCTGGTCTAAATCAATGAAACCTGTAGGTAAGCCAGTTACAGTCCCTTGATTATGATATAAAGTCTCTATTTTATCAAAGGTTTCCATTAATACTTCTTTAACTGGCACAAAGTCTTGAGTAGTAGTTCTTTGGCTGACCTCAAAAATTAGCTTTTCCGCTTGATCTAAAATTTTCTCTACTTCATCCGGTTCGTCGTAGCTCATA
>CAZKUS010000352.1:0-2449 GCA_964556025.1 uncultured Clostridia bacterium
AAGTGGTTTGACGAAATAGGTCTAATTAATATTAGTACCTATCAAGTTGGTATTTTGCATCACTTCAGAGAGTGATCGAGGTCTACTAGGAGCCGTGTACGTGGCCCGTAAGCACGGTTCTGTGAGAGGAAAGAAGCCACAGCTAATTACTGTGGCTTCTACCTACTCGATTTTATTATATCTATTTATTTAGTTAGATTTCCCTGTCAAAAATTTTATAGTTTTAAAACTTCCACTCTTCCAGAATGTGTGCCATTTCCCAGAACATTGATTCATATTTACTGCTTATGAGAAAGGCTTGTTTCATACTTTCCCATTCTTCTTGACCGGCTTCTTCAGCAAAGTATTCCATTAGATCTTGACCCCAATTTGCTAGATCTGCAAATTCTTGAGAAGAGTACATCTCTATCCAATGTCTATAAGGGTTGGAGCTGCTAGTGTCTCCTGTTTGCTCCAAATTACTTCCAATTTCATAAAATCCCCACAAACATGGCAGTAGTGCTGCTACAGTGACTCCAACTGTTTCGTTGGCAGCTGTTCTAACTAGAAAATCTGTATAGGATTGACAAGTAGGTGACTTATTAAGATTTTCTAGTTCTTTTGTATCAATGCCAAATTCGGCACAATAATCTCTGTGCAATTTCATTTCTGTGTTTAATATTCCATCCATTAAACTGGCAAACATCTGCATATGTTCTAATTTCCTAGCTTTACCGCCAGCTAGAGCGAATACTCGAGCGTAATCTTTTAAGTATAAATAATCCTGCTTAATCCAATAGATAAACTTTTCCCTTTCCAGCTTCCCACTACCGATTCCTTTAATGAAAGGATGCTCATGCCAACCGTCCCAAATGTCACTACCCAACTCACGCAATTTTTGACAATAGCTCATGATATCATCCCCCTGTTTTGTAATTTTTCTTTTGTTAAGGCCGCCATGTGGTCAAAGATTTTAACTCGAAAACTGCCTAGATCAGTTGTGCTAGAGATACTTTCTGCGGCCAGCTCTCCAACAGTTCCCATAGAGACTGTTGCTGCTATTGTAGCTTCTAGCTTATTGTCTGAAGCCCCTATAAAAGCACTGATCAATATTCCCAACATACAACCTGACCCTGTAATGCGGCTTAATAAAGGAGTTCCATTATTAACTTTGACTATTGTATTTCCATTTGTAATAAAATCTGTTTTCCCAGTTGCCAAAACAATTGTGTTATATTTTTGAGAGAGCTCTGAAGTGACTACCTGAATATCTTCACCCGAATCCGTAGAGTCCATACCTTTTCCTTGACCTTGGCGACCTGCAATACACTTAATTTCAGCTTTATTTCCCTTGATACAGCTTACATTGTAGTTGGTTAGTAAGTTTTTTACTAAATCTTGTCGACTTTTTATGGCCACAGCCCCCACCGGGTCTAAAACAATCGGGATGTTTAGTTCAGAAGCTTTTTCTGCTGCCAGATATATCGATTCTTTATGTTCTTGATTCATTGTACCGATATTTATATATAGTGCATTGGCCAAGGGAACAAAGTCAGAAACTTCTTCTTTACTTTCACACATGGCTGGTGAAGCACCAGCAGCTATTGTTATATTGGCACAATCATTAATTGTGACATAGTTTGTAATGGCGTGGACCAAAGGGTTTTCTTGCCGGACTAGTGCTAAATAATCTCCAAAGTTGAAATTAAAATTGAATTTATTCATTAATTTAATCCCTCTCTTTCTACTAACTTTTCGAAGTGATGAATATAGGGATACGCTTAAGTCCTTGTCATTTGCCTGATTATTTTCTAATCAATTGTAAAACTATTTTCTATTAATATTGATGATTAGTTACTGAGAAAAAATTACCTCCTCGAACCCTTTCAAGGATCACACTCAACCCAACTCCTATGAATGCACCCACAAGAGCACTCACAGCAAAGGGTGGAATATAAAAGTAAATCACAGCCTCATGCCCTAAGACCAATCGGGCAATAGGGATAGATAGCAAGGCACCAATAATAGAAGTTCCGAAAACTTCTCCTACAAAGGCCCCGTAAAAACGTTTTCTAGCCAGCTTGAAGCCTATTCCGGCAAGTAGGGCCCCTGCCATACCACCCGGGAACGCAAGTAATGTTCCGGTACCCAAAATGATTCGCAATAACCCTATCAAAAAAGCCACCAAAACTGCAGGACCTGGACCGAGAAAGATACCTGCTACTACATTAATGGCATGCTGCATGGGATAAGCATTGGCGAAACCAGCTGGAAACCATATCAGATGAGAAGTAAATGCTCCAATCGCAATAAGCAAAGCCATCAAAGTTATTTTACGGGTATTATTCTGTAACATTATAATCACCTCTCTGTAAGTAATATTAAGACGCTGTTATATTCTGTTGTTGATAGCTAAACTCTTCAATTTCACATCCAATGTTTCGGGTTGGTACATCTAAAACTCCCAAAC
>CAZKUS010000353.1:0-2441 GCA_964556025.1 uncultured Clostridia bacterium
TGTCAGCTTTTGTGCCACCCTTTCAATCAGCATCCCTGCATATTCCCCTTTAATTGTCTCGCCCTTTCGGGCGTGTTGTTCCCAGTAATCAGGTGAAGTGATTATTCCCGCTTCAGTTAGGATCTCTGTAGACCTCTTAAGATTATTGGTTTCGGGTTCAACTTCACTTTGGGAATTTTGCTTTCCTGGTTCATCTTCATTGTGAGAATTCTGCTCTCTTAGTTCTTGTACCGCCTTTTTAAACTCATGCCACTTGGCCCAGTTGTTATGGCTCATGGTTCTAGGGCAGATCTTCCTGCTGGCATCGTAGTGCCTTACTACATTCTCCTGGGGGATGGAGTACTTATCTGCCAGGTATGCAGTCAGCTTTGTAGTATTTGTCACTGCTTTGGCATCGGCTCCATCAGAGTTGATGCATATCTCTATCCCTATAGAATTACTGTTGGTGATTCCATACTTTCCCCTGCCGTCACCACAGTGCCAGGAAGCGTGTTCGTCTGCTACTAGTTGTAATATTTGAGAGTCATCTACAAAGTAGTGGGCAGAAGCTTGTCTATTGGCACCATTGAAGTAATTGTAATGAGCTTTGGCATCGGCTCCTGAATAATAGTTGCCCTTATCGTGAATTACTATGTAATCGATCTTATTGCCATTTCTTTTGGAGTAGTTGTACTTTATTGGCCGTTTCTCTATCGGTAGCATGGTTATCTCCCTTGCTCTCCCACTGGATAAGGGGGGTTGTAATCTGTGTCTTCTGTATGGAATCTTTTCAAGTACTCTTCTTTGACCAGGTATCCGTTGTAGATCTCTGCTCTCACGTTTCTTAGTTTTTGGAAGCATACTAGCCGCAGACCATCATTAAAGGTTATTAGGGTTTTGTTTTCTTTTAATGATTCAGTTTTAGCTATATTGATACAGTTCACCCTGCCCATGGCTCCGTCTTTTGGATTTTGGGGATTTCTAAGTCTCAACTGGATAAGGATATTGTCCTTGTTAAGGGGTATAGGGACACCTGTGTTTTTGTCTACTACCCCCTGATAGATCTGAGACAGCATTTGGTAGTCATGGCCCGTCTCGCGCATGAGCTTGTCGAAGCTACTTTTAAAGGTCTTTTTCAACAACATGTGATTGTCGTCATAGGCTAAAATCAGTCTAGTGCCATTTAAACCGAAGTCTTCATCGTGTTCTTTGATGTACTCCGGCATAATCACCTGCACTTTGCCGGCCACCTGGTAGGTAAATAGGTGTTTCCTACCGCTTATGATGTGTTCTTTGATACTGCCATCCTGTTTGAACTGATCCATTCCGTCCTGTTTGAACTGATCCATTTGAAGTTTTCCTCCTTTAGGAATAGGTTTACTACCGGGTTTTTTGAACCATATCGAGACGTGTTGATATAGCTCTGGGAATGGGCCGGCATAGCTTGTACAGGTGATAAATGTATAGGCAATAACTAGTGAAATTGTACTTGATATAACAAGTTGTGATTCATTAGTGCTTAAGTCTCAGTTAACCCAGTGCAAATATAGTATAACTCCTGAGTTGGAAAAAGTGAAATGTCGACTTGGCTCCAAGTTGAGAGCTGTGCTCACGACTTAGGGGTAAAATATTGTATTTAAGGGCGAATTTGGGAGAAAACATGAGTTTTATATCGAAAAAGCCCTGTAAGTAGTAAGTTGATGTAAAATTTTAAATTTTATTTGATTTTTGTGATACTGTCTACTCTCTCTAAAATATCTCGATAGACAGGGTGGTAAATTAGCTCCTGTTTTTCATTGTTCGGTTGCGGGAGTTCAAAGTTTAGAATGGCATTAAATTTGACAGCTAGTATCATCCGGTGGATTACAGTCTCATAGGAATACTGACTGATAAACACATGACCGTTTTTTAATGTTATCTTCGTATTATTCTTGTTTTTATCTCTTTCTACGCTGAAAATCTGATCACAGCAAATGCGTCCCATGGCAGGTTGTCCTTTGTAGTCAGAGTTTCTAACCTTTAGCTCCATAAGCACAAAAAATTTATCGTGCCTCATGGGAATAGGTATACCTTGGGATTTGTCCGTGGCGTTTTTGTAGATTTCTGCTAAATTAGTGTAGTCACAACCAAGAGAACGAATGATCTTGTTGATTGCGCTCCTATAGGATAGTCGTACAGTATCGCACTTCCCATCGGCGTACAAAATAGTTACACCTTCCTGGTCTCCGGAGAGCACTGTGGGTATAACAGAGCACAACCCACGGAGTTTAGCAAAGTCAAATAGATAACCTCTGTGATACTTTTTCATACACAATCCTCCTACTAATAAATTGATAAGATGCTAAAAAAAGCCCGGGAGTCAGTTTGTGAAACTGCTCCCGGGCTCACTAATAACATCTTCGGGAACGAATCATTCGGTTGGAATATTTTCATTCCCAAGGACAATTGTACACCGAGGAGGA
>CAZKUS010000354.1:0-2434 GCA_964556025.1 uncultured Clostridia bacterium
ATTTTTGAGTTGACTCTAGAAATAACTCTAATCTGTTTAGTTTTATCTCGAAATTGCGAAATCAATGATTTCGCTTGATAGTCAAAAAACTCGTACTTTAGCTCTTCATTATTATTAATATATATTTTACAATCATGATCCCTGGATTCACTTTGTTCATAAGTCAATATACAATAGGTAACTTCTCTTAATATACCTGTCTCTCCACAATTATCACATGGCTCTTCTCCCCTACCATCACAGTTGGGACAAGTCTCCCAACCTTTCCCTTGACATCTAGAACATATTATCTTTCCATTTCCGGCACAAGTCTCGCACTGTCTTTTGACTCTATTCAAAGTATCACAAGACTTACAAGAAATCAAACCATTATCACATTCACAATTTTCTTCTATCCCAGTACCTTGACAACTTGGACAATCTCTTAGTTCTTGAGTTCCAGTCATTTTTGTGCCACTATTATTACAATCAATACAAACTGTTTTAGCACCTTTACAAACCATACACAAATATCCAGACTGATACCCCGATCCTTCACATTCTGCACAATGTTTTTGTTTTTCTGTTGGACAAGAACATTGCTCTAAAACTTCAGTTGAACACTTTCCAACACCATCACAGTTCTTGCAGTAAAAATGGCCTCTACCTTCACATTGCGAACAGTTAATGTATCCATTATTACAATCAGGACATTTATCAACTATTTCTCCTTCCCCTTCACAACCTGGACAAATCACATGTCCTGTTATACACTCCGCGTTTCTACATATTAGTTTCCCATTAGCACAGCCCCAAGAACACTCAATGTGTTTTGTGCCCTCACAGTTAGGACAAATTAGTTCATCCTGTTTGATAGGTATAGTCATTTCATTTAATTCAGAAGGAGTAAATGATTGCTCTAGATCAGATTCCAGTAAATCAGTTAACTTTACCAAACCTCTTGATAAAGAATAAAACTCACTTGGTATTTCCTGATCATTTCGATAAACTTCAGTATAAGTATCAGCTTTATAATGATATCTAATATTATCCATAACAAATAAATAACCACATTGATGTGAACTCACTTCCGTCTGTTTATTCCATAATTTCCGAAACTTATCTGTCCAATATGCCGGATATCTATGTAAAAGTCTTAAATAATTCTCATTCAGATCTATCTGAACAGGATCACCTACCTCTAAAGCCGATAGGTCTAAGCCTTCATCATGATACAATATCGACAGTTCAGGTGTAAGAGAACTTGTTCCTGGCTGCTCAAACTCGCTACTACTAATATTTAATAATTTTATTATTTTTCTAACTGAATTGTACTTACTTTTTTTAACAGCATATTCGAGATATGCTAACATAAAATCGGTACCATTATCGTAATCTTTAATTTGTTTACTAACTATTAAATCAATCATACTAGTATTCTGATCATCAATAGCTATCATTATAGGAAGTTTGCCATGGTAAGCTTTTGTTCCTGATAGTTCCAACTGACCACCTAATGAAACCAATCTTTTCAGCACATTATACATACCCAATTCTGTTGCAGTGATCATAGGTGTCCTACCTAAACTATCCCAACTGTTTACATCTTTATAGCCAGCTGTAATTAATCTAATCGCCAACTCTCCCTGACCTGCTTTTAACAATTCACTTAATTCTATATCCCCAGGGGCAATTCCCTGATTTCTCAGTTCTAATCGAGATGCCCAAACAGAAAAGAAGTTTTTCCTAGCCGGTATATACCACAAAATAAAAATCCTCATTGTAAGTAAAAGCAACAAAACTGTGGTAGTAAACACAAGCATATGGTACTGGTCGCCAATTTGCCAAAATACCCCAACTAAAATACTTAACACAAATAAAGACTTTCCCATAATTGAAGTAAAAATTACCGACCAAGTTAATCCAATTATGAAAAAAATTGCAAAAGCCAAAAGATATAGATGTGATGGAACAGGTAAATTAATCAAAAAACCACTAATGGCTAACGGAAAGACCGTGCAGCATAACAGCTCACAACGTTTGTAGTTCTTATAATATCTATCTGGCAGATGATCCATATAAACAGTAATTGATCTCATATATCTGCGTATCAAATTTAAACCTCCAAAAACTCTATAATCACTTTGTCCTACCAGTCATTTTGACTACTTCTTGCAAAAACCTCAACTATAGTTGGATTATGTGACTCGAAGCCCTGATGAAGAATGTGTTCCATTTCACCGGAATTTTCTCGTTCAATACTATAGTACTCAAACCCATATGCCCCCGCTATTTTAGCAAAAGAAGGATTCAACAGATCTACAGCTATTGTAGCCCCAGGATGTCGTGAAATTTGATTTCTTTTAATTTCACCGTATCCGCCATCATTCCAAATTACTATAGTTATTGGTAACTTCAATTGTGAAATAACTCCCAATTCCTGTATGGTAAACTG
>CAZKUS010000355.1:0-2432 GCA_964556025.1 uncultured Clostridia bacterium
GAATGGAGAAGATGGGAATTGCACTTACATACTCCATTTACCAAGAAAAATGACCGTTACACAGGGAATACGCCAGAGGAAAAATGGAATAATTTCTATAAAACAATAAATGACTATGTGGGAGACGGGACTGATCCTCTTAGGGCAATCTGTACTATTGCTATAACAGATTACCTTTCAATCGATAATTACCTAAAAGTTAAAGTTGACGAACGGTTACCATCATGTGTGAAATTACTTTTACCCAATATTGAAATGCGTATGCTTCCAATTGCACAGGAAAGTCCGATAAATATTCACTGTATATTTTCTCCGGAAATTGACAGTCAAATTGAATCAAGATTCCTTTCCAAATTACAAAATGAAAATGGATATATTGCTACAATAGGGGAACTTATTAGATTAGGACGTGATCATGAAAATAATCCTAACCTTGATGAGGAGAAAGCTTATAAGATAGGAATTGAACAGTTTTTAGTTACTCCTGTTTCAATAAACACAATTTTTAAAGATGATCCTGAATTAAGAAATAAAGTTATTATAGGTGTATCTAACAAAAGCAGCGATGGAGTTTCAGGTATAGTTTCCCATAGTGATTTTTTCACAGAAAACGGTTCTCAACTAGATTCAACACGTCAAGGGATTTATAAGATGTCAGATATAATTTTCTCGGCTACTCCTAAAGACATAAACTATTTCCTTGGTAAGAGGGTTGATAGTCCAGAAGAAGTGAAACGTAAGTGTGGTTCTTTAAAACCTTGTATCCATGGTTGTGATGCACATGGATATGAACGTTGTCTTGAACCTGATGAAGAACGCTATTGCTGGATAAAAGCCGATCCAACTTTTGAAGGGCTTAAGCAAATTCTATATGAGCCAGAAGTTCGCGTGTTTATTGGAAATATCAAACCAGAGGGAAAACCCGCATACTATGTAATTGATCATGTTGAAATCTCAGATAATAAGGATTTTTCTAATGTTCCTATCTATTTTAACGATCAGTTAACTTGTATTATCGGCGGGAAATCTACCGGTAAATCTCTTTTGTTACATAGCGTTGCGAATACTATTGATACAAAACAAGTGTCTGAGAAGACAGAAATTGCAAATACAAAAGTAAGGCCAATTCAAGAAATGAAAGTTCACTGGGCTGATGGACATGTTAGTAAATTGCATAATAACGAAGGGGAAAAGCGAAAGATTGTTTATATTCCTCAAACATACTTAAGTAGGTTGAGTGATGATAAAGAGAGTACAACTGAAATAGATAACATTATTCAAGATATAGTATTACAAGATTCCGATGTTAATCAAGCCTTTATAGAGCGAAATAAAAATATCACAGAATATAAACAACAACTTTATAAAAATATTTTAGAGCTTATTTCTTGTGATGCTCGCATCAAAAATCTTAAACACGAAAAAATGGATATTGGTGATGAGTCTGGCATACGAACAGAAATATCAAGACTCAAAAAGGATCTTGATAAGCTATCTGAGAGTTTAGAGATTACTGAATCTGATATCAAGAAATATCAAGAGAATGTGGAAGGTTTTAAAGAAACAATGGAACATATTAGTTTTCTTAAAAGTGAAAAAGAGTATATAGAATCGTTATCAACTGTGGTAACCCCTATTGAATTGCCTCCAAACACATTATATTATTATAACTCAAAATTTGTGGAAGCTGTTGCTGCGGTAACAAAATTTGCTGACAAAAAATGGTTTAGAGAACGTAATAAAATTATTGAATTAATTTCCACTGAGATTTCAAAACATGAAACTTATTCTTCATCTTGTCAGGAAGTAATAGATCGTTTAAAGCCACAAATGGAGGAACATGCTCAAATTGATCGTCTTACGAAGCTCATTGAAGCGGAAAATGAAAAAATAGGAAAGATAGAAAAAATAAATGACCAAATCTCAACTGAAACAAAAAAATTTGATTATTTAATAGATAAGGTAGCCCACTCTTTTGAATATTTCAAAAATAGCCATAATGTTTTTGCAGAAGTAGTAAACTCCAATCAGTCTATTTTATCAAAAGATATGGAATTTAGGATCGATGTCGTATTTAAGATAAAAGATTATATTGACAAGGTGAAATCATTGCTTAACAATAAATCTCTTGCACATTTTTCTTCATTTGCCAATATTGAGAATATAGATGACCAAAACTTATCGGTTTCAACACTTAAGGAATTAATATTATCTCTATTATCGGAAGAGAGTGGCACGTTAAAAGTTAAGGGTAATAATACTGCTGAAACTGTACTAAGAGAGCTTTTTTCCGATTTTTATAATATTAGCTACGTTGTAAAATTAGAGGAAGATATAATACATTATATCTCTCAAGGGAAAAAGGATCTTGTTATATTACGATTACTTATCAGTTTATCTGAAAGAAGATGACCCAAACTCATAGATCAAAC
>CAZKUS010000356.1:0-2430 GCA_964556025.1 uncultured Clostridia bacterium
ATGTACGATCTAGAAAAAGACAAGTAATATTCGATTTCACTTAAATTTTATGTCATTTAAAATAAAAGACTGGAACTGAAGCAAATCTGATTTGTAATATGCTCCAGTTCCAGTCTTTTTTAGTTTAGTTAAGTTGATGTTGTATTTTGATAGCAACAGAATACAACAACTCTTAATATTTAGCTGTTTAATTGTTTTAAATATGACAGTATTTTATCAGGTGTAGCTGGCGGATCAGTAATTCTAATCCCCACAGCGTCGTAAATCGCATTCAAAACCGCCGGTGCTACAGGAAGCAGCACAGGTTCACCTATTCCCTTGGCACCATAAGGAGCAGTCGGTTCAGGGTCTTCAATCAACACTTTTTCCACCTCTGGAATGTCTAAAGCAGTTGGAATTAGATATTTTTCCAAACTACCGTTTGCAATCTTACCTTGTTTCAATTCCAATTCTTCCATCAAAGCAAAGCCCACTCCCATGGCAAAACCACCGTCAAGTTGACCTTCCGCCATGTCCGGATTAATTGTCCTCCCAGTATCTTGAGCACATATTGCCCGGGTAATATCAACTTCACCCGTTTCAGTATCTACATACAGTTCTACACCATAAGCAGTAAAAGTGTAGGGCCAGTATGGAGCCCCCTGTCCCGTATCATCATCCATCTTAACTGTTTGGGCAGTAAATTCCCCTTCTTCTCTCAAGGGAAGATCACTCGAACTCTGTATTCCCTGTAAACCGATCCATTTATCGGGATAATTTGTAAGAACCACTTTGTCATCATCTATTACTAAGCCTGCAGGGCTATTCAACCCTAATACATGTTGAGCCAATTCAATTATTCGTTCTCTTAGCTGCTGACAAGCCGCTTTAACAGCATTCCCGTTATTATAAGTTTGCCTACTGGCTGCTGCCGTACCTGCATCGGGCACTAAATCTGTATCATCGGCAATCAATTCTACTCGAGAACTACTTACACCTAAAGTTTCAGCAGCTATCTGAACCAAAGTAGTTTTAACTCCTTGACCTACATCAGTAGCTCCGGTAAAAACTTGGAACACACCCCGAGAATCTAACTGACAAATTGCCCTAGAAACATCGGGGAAACCATTCCCATAACCTGTGCCATAAATTGTAGTTGCAATACCTGTACCTCTCCGTTTCATGCATTCACCCCCCAGGTTCCCATGCCATCATGTACAGCTTTCAGACACTTATTCCCTGTCACACTGTGTGACAACACTTGTCCTGTCACTGTTTCATCACCGGGTTTAAGTAAATTACGCTTTCGAAACTCATAAGGTGCCATATCCAATTTTTCTGCTAGCTGATCCATTTGTTGTTCATGGGCAATGGGAGGTTGAGTAGCTCCAAACCCTCTCATGGCACCGGCAAAAGGATTATTGGTGTATACTGCATAACAATCGATTTTAGCATTTGGCACACGGTAAGGCCCTGGGGCATGTACACCTGCTTTTCTCAAAATATTTGGTGCCCAAGAAGCGTATGCACCAGTATCTCCAATTATTTCTACTTCTAAAGCTGTCAGCTCGCCGGATTTACTGGCACCGGATTTGTAGCGCATAATCATGGGATGGCGTTTACAGTGAGCCAAGAACGACTCTTCCCTGGAGTACACCACTTTGACAGGTTTACCTGTATATAGTGCAGCTAATCCCACATGTACCTGAAGAGTTAAGTCTTCTCTACCCCCAAAAGCTCCTCCCACTGCTGGGTTCTCCAGTTTCAACTCTTCAGATTTCAAATTTAAACAGCCAGCTATTTCCTGTTTATCGAAATGGGGATATTGTGTGGCTGCTGCTATCACTAATTTCCCTTGGCCATCCCAGTAAGCCATACCAGCTTCCGGTTGTAAAAAGGCGTGGTCCACTGCCCCTGTACGGTACTCTTGTTCCACCACCACATGACTATTTTTAAAAGCAGTATCCACATCACCAGTTCTAAGTTTATAATGATACAGCAGATTATCCCTATTTTCATGGATCTTTGGGGCTTCTTTTGACATAGCCCGTTCAGGATCTAAAACTGGTTCTAAGTCCTGATAATTGGCTTGAATTTTTTCCAGGGCTCTATCTGCGGCCTCAACGGACTCTGCTATGACAAATGCTAACGGATCACCGTGTTGACGAACTTTCGGATGACAAAACACCTGATGGTCTTTGAATAACACCCCGAAACTATTCTTCCCTGGTAGATCTTCATAGGTTAAGATTTTTATCACACCAGATATCTGCTCAGCTTCGGTTATATCGATATCTACATAGGCGTGAGGTCTATCTGATCTAAATGTTTTTCCAATTAGAGCTTGTTCATGTTGATAATCCTGGGGGAAAATCGGTGCACCAACAACTTTTGACAGGGCATCCACTCTAAATTGATCATTTCCTATATTAGTAAACTTACTAGCCATTA
>CAZKUS010000357.1:0-2425 GCA_964556025.1 uncultured Clostridia bacterium
AGGTAACGATGATATCTACAAATTAGGGGCGAAGTTAACAGTCGAGGGCAAAAAAGACGGCGAAAACTTACTTGTAGATAAAGCTAAACTTGAAAATAAGAATATACTCAATCAATAATTGCTGAGAACCCCGGAAGGAGGTGCTTATCCATGTCGGACAATATACTGTCTATAGAAGAATTGCAGAAAAAACTAAACATAGATGACATAGCTGCTAAATTTTTCAAGGAACGAGCTGTTGATACAGAAAAAAGAATTGATGAGTATCTAAATTCTGGCCTTGAAGATCTTCAGGAGCCGCATACTATTCCCGGGGTATATGACTTTATAAACATTGTAGAAAAACATATCAATAATAATAATGTTATTACAATATATGGAGACTTTGATGTGGATGGCACCTCCGCCTGCATTATCATGTACGAAGCACTGAAAAATATATATGACAACGACAAAATACATGTTTTGCCTGCAAACAGATATCGTGACAATTATGGCCTTTCTGAAAAATCCCTAGACATCATGGATGATGTCGACACGGATCTCATCATTCCAGTTGACTGTGGTGTATCAAACCATGATGAAATAGGATATGCTCAGCTTTTAGGGATGGATGTAGCAGTTATAGACCATCATGAAGAACCAGATCCGCCCAGTGTGCCCATAGTAAACCCCAAGGTTGAACAGGGCAATTATCTTGAAAGAGAGCTGTGTGCTGCCGGCTTAACCTGGCGTGTCTCACAGGCCCTACTAGGTAGGGGGTTTGAGGAAGTATTGGAGATAGCTGCCCTGGCTACTATCGCTGATGTTGTTCCCTTATTAGGTGAAAATAGAATCATTGCTGATGCAGGCTTAAAAAAGATAAGAAATAAAGAAAACATTAATCTGGGAATAAAAAAGCTCATTCAGCAGTTTGACACAAAACAAGAAAATATTAGAGCAGAGGATATAGCTTACTTTATAGGACCTGCTATCAATGCAGCCGGCCGGCTCGGATCTCCCAAGCCTGTTGTTGAATTATTAAATACCGAAGATCCGCAGAGAGCAGAAGAGCTTGCTTTTCAACTGAAGAATACCAATGAAAGAAGAAAGAATTTAACTGACGATATAATGGACAAATTGAGAGGCAGGCTTTCAGGCAAACTGGATGATAAGAATGTAATAGTAGTAAGAGATAATATTCGCAAAGGTGTTGTCGGTTTAATTGCAGGCAATATAAAAGAAACATACAACAGGCCTGCCATTGTTATTGATTCGGAATCTGGCAAGGGAAGCGCCAGATCAGTAGCACCTTTTGATATGTATGAGAATTTAAAGAAATGTTATGAAGAAGGATTGCTTACGCGTTGTGGTGGTCACTCAATGGCTGCCGGTCTAGCAGTAAAAGGTGAGAAATATTGGCTGTTCGAGGAAAGAATAAATGAGCTTGCCGAAGGAGTAGACTTTGAATTTACCACACCGGACCTTGAAGTTAATCCCTGCAAAATTACTGAAAAGACTTTAAATGGTTTATATAAATTAGCACCCTTTGGTAAGGATAACCCTAACCCTCTATTCGTAGCAAGAAACATAAGGGCTGAAAATGTAGATTGTACTTTTGATAGAAAACATATTCTATTTGATGTCTGTGATAGAAGGTGTATAGGTTTTAATCTAAGCTATGAATATAATACAGTCATTAATCATCGAATTGATATTAAATTTCAACCTTCTTATGATACATATGATCCCGAAAATGATATACAATTTATAATTAGAGGAATACAAAAATCTCAAAAAAATTAGTTAATTTGTACAACTAAAGTCCTAATCTGTTGACATTTATATTGCTCTATGGTATTATAATATTTAGAAAATATAATATTGTATCGGTTAAATATAATAAAATAAAAAACGAAAAAGGAGCAGCTGCAACTGCCCCCGGCAAGAAAGAATGTGAGCTATTTGGTTACTTTTTAGAGGGTTCTGCAAAACCCTCTGTCCTTTACTTGACTGTATTTATATATTAGCATATTTTTTTGATTCAGTCAAGTAATAATGCCACCTCACACCGCCGGGAGTGTATGCTCCTCGGCGGTTTTTTATATTTTTATACAGATAGGAGGCGAACAACCGATGAACGATCGTGACTTATATATATATAAAGAAAAAGATATTTATTCTCAACAATATGGTGATCCGCCTGGAATGTATGATGTTTGTACAGAAGAAATATATAAAACATTTATTAACGATTAGGAGGAGAAAATATGCCCGGCGTTATCGATATATATGATGAGATGGATAAAAACGGCCAATATCCGCAACGACCTCTCGATGAGATTGAATATATAGATATACATCATTCCGGCGACAATCATTGGAATGGGCGCGGCAGACAGGCTGTAGAGCATTATAACAGAATACATATAGAAGATAATGGTTG
>CAZKUS010000358.1:0-2422 GCA_964556025.1 uncultured Clostridia bacterium
TTTTAATTTTTTTATGCTTTTTGTGTAATTTTTAAGTAATCATGAAATAATTATGAAACTTGACGGGATTTATTATTTAACTTAGAATTTAAGTGTAAGATGATGCATATAATAAATAGAATGGGAAGTGTGAAAATGAAGGATAAGAGTAAAAATCTAACAGAACAAACATATCAAAGTATCAGAAATGCTATTTTAACCGGGAAGTTAAAACCTAGAGAAGCTATAACAATAGTAGGTTTAGCACAAAAACTAGACATAAGCAGAACTCCTGTCAAGAACGTTCTCAATCAATTACTTATTGAAGAGTTGATTGTCCATGATTCTGGAAATTACTATGTGAGTGATATTTTTTCAGGGGATTTAGAAGAGATATATTTAATGAGAAGTGCTTTAGAAGGTTTGGCCGTGAGGTTTACATGCCAGAACATTAGTAAAGAAGAAATTGATGAATTATATAAGTTAATCGAAAGTTATGAACAAGCTAAAACCGAGTTAAATGATAACAAAGTTATCGAAATAAATGCACAGTTTCATCTTACATTAAGTAAAATTTCAGGAAAGCGAAGATTACATAAAGAAATAAAAAAGTTGTACGAATACTGCACAAGGTATAGAATACTATCTCTGTCTAGCCCCTCAAAAGTTGTACACTCTAAAGAGGGACATTATAAAATTATTAAAGCATTAGAAAAAGGTGATCCCGATCATGCCGAAATGGTTATGAGAGAACACCTCAACAAAGGACCTGACTATATTTATGATGCATTAGAAAAATTAGAAAATAATGATATAAGTATTTCTTTTTAAACTTTGGCGCTGTTATATTCTGTTGTTGATTGTAACAGCGTTAATAATTTAAATATCCACAATGGAGGTGCTGTAGTGGATTTAAGTGAGAATCAAATCACTAAATTTGTTCATAATATTCAAAAAAATAACTATAAAGTCAACTTTTTCCATGAAAAAGATCCAGCTGTGAGCTATCTTTTATCATGTATTGAAAATGAAGCAACTATTGGAATAGGGGGTTCAGTTACTATAGATGATTTACATTTAGAAGAATATCTTACTAATAAAAATTGTATTATTTATAGACACTCTAAAGTTGATTCAGATAAAAAGATGGATCATCGGTTAATGAGTCAGAGATGTGACTATTATTTATGTAGTACTAATGCCATTACAATGAATGGGGAACTAATCAACATGGACGGTACAGGTGACCGTGTTAGTTCAATAATTTTTGGTCCAAAAAATGTTTTTATTATAGCTGGAGTAAATAAGATAGTTGAAGATATAGATAGTGGAATAACTAGAATTAAAGAGGTAGCAGCCCCAAAAAATGCTATTAGAAAAAACAAAAATACACCTTGTGCTATAAAGGGAATTTGCATCGACTGCAACTCTCCAGAAAGGATGTGTAATACCCTTACAATACTTAATAGAAAACCAAGAGAGTCAGATATTGAACTAATAATTGTTAATGCAAAATTGGGTTATTAATTCATAGCGTCTTGAACTATCGCTATACGTTTTTCCAATAGGTGCTGTTATTTATTGAAGAGTTAAGCTATCAACATTCAACTTTAAAATAGCCAAAAGATAAGGTGGAATCAGCTCTGAGAAAGAGTAATAACTCATATCACCTGAAACCACCTTTGGATACATCTATCATAATTTCACTACTCACTAATAACCTTTAATCTCCCGAATAATTTGAAGCTTCTTCCCTTGGTTTTTGAGTCAATACTTGTACTATCTCAAAGACTCCTCTAACTGTTATAACGGATCCAAAGGCTATAGTCCCTAATTTCCCTCCGGCTCCACCAAAATAGGGTGCTGTGAAAATGAAAGCTAGAGCTGAAATCAGACCGGCTACAGCTACATAACCTTCATTGGGGATTCTTTTATTATTTGCCATACCGGCAAAGGAAGCACATATAACCATCACACTTAATTCTGAGCCCATCTCGGGAAAAATGGCCGGTAAAATTAAACCACCAGTCAGTCCAACAATCCCCGAAGCCATGACAGGCCCGTGTCCTAAACGAAGACTGATTGCCATTGTAATTATTGCAGCCACAATAGATGAAATCACTAACACCATACCCGTTTCCCAGTCGTGTACAGCTCCAGCTTCAAAGGATTGTCCAGTCAATAACGCTGTTACTACACAACCAGTAAAGGCAATTGTGCCAAACTTACCTCCGAAACCGTTAAAAACAATTTTAGATATAACGAAAATGATACCTGATATTATTCCGGCAAGCAAGATATATCCATTTCCCGGCAACAAACCGGCCGAGGCCATACCCACAAAGGCACCGGTGTAGATGGGGGCTCCGTATTTGGGTACGAGCAATGCTGCAAAAACACCTACCATACCCGCAGCAACTACAGCTCCAAGTTCCAAATTTAC
>CAZKUS010000359.1:0-2415 GCA_964556025.1 uncultured Clostridia bacterium
ACTGAAGTAAATGAACTCAATGATAATTCTAAACCAATTTCTCAAGAAGCCGAGGTGTTTTGATGCTGTTTGAAGGTGTGATATTGCCAGTTGTGATAGCGCTTATCCGGGGAGGCTCCCTCCGAAATTTGGAACACATTTCGATCAAGGGTCTCCCTTTTTTATTCATCCCTCTAATTATCCGCTTTATTACATATCATGGTGCCCATGAGGGAATGGACTTTTTTGTTGAATATGGAGGTCTTTTACAAAATGCAGCTTTTGGTTTATTGTTGGGATTTTTCCTGATAAACCGCAAAATTATGGAGATGAAAATTGTGTTTGTAGGTGTAGCTCTCAATTTGATTGCGATTTTTGCTAATGGTGGTGTAATGCCTGTTTCCGAAAGAGCTATGGCACTAGCAGGTGTGACTGATACACCTGTAGGGACTCATGCTATATTGGATAGTAGTACTACTCTTCCGTTTTTGAGTGATGTCATCCCCATTCCCGAACCGTATCCTTTTGCTACCGTGGTAAGCATAGGTGATATAATCCTTACTATCGGTGTGTTCATTTTAATCTATCGGACTATGATGAAGGGGAAAAATACCAAAATTTTTTCCTAGTCTTAAAGTAAAAATTTGTTTTTGTGAACATGATATAATTATAGTTAGCAATAAATTTATAATTAAGTAAGGTTAAATTAAAGTTGAAATAATATCTATCAACAACAGAATATAAAAGAAAATAAAATATAAAAGAACCATGATTGATTAAAGTAGAAAATTCATTAATGATATAATATAATTAAAAGCAAAACTAATTATTAAGTAGTATTTAGACAGGCATATAAGGAGGATGACAATGAAAATCAAAGGAGTTCAAGATTACGTCAAAAATGAAGGTGAACTGCGAGAACATTTAAAAGATGTGATCATGAAAAAATATCAACAGTACGGATTTGAACCTGTAGAATCCGCTATTTTAACCAGTATGGATGTGCTTACCAGTAAATACGGTGGTGGAAATGAAATCGTCAAAGAAATTTACAGAGTAAAGGAACAAGGTGACCGAGATCTTGGTCTTCGCTTTGACTTAACAGTACCTTTAATGAAAATTCTAAATCAGTACAAACAGTTAGGTAAACCATATAAAAGATGCGAAATCGGCAAAGTGTTTAGAAACGGTGATGTCAAGCGAGGGAGATTGCGCGAATTCACCCAGTGTGATGCAGATATAGTCGGGACAGAAGATGTTTCTGCCGAAGTAGAGGTCGTGGTCATGGTATTAAATGTTTTCCATGAACTAGGACTGGAAGATGTGATCTTTTACTACAATAACCGACAAGTACTGGAAGGTATTATTCTGGAAAATGGCATCGAATCTGATAAAGTGGAAGATGTGATTTTAACAGTTGATAAACTGGAAAAGATGGATAGAAATACTGTCTTGCAGGAATTAGAGAAAAAAGGGGTAGACACTAAAACTGGAGACAAACTCATCGATGATTTGACTCAACTATCTGAGGATGAGTTGAGAGCAAAATACACTTCCGACAAAGTCCAAAACGGTTTTGAGCAGGTTTCGGAATTTCAGAAACTGCTATCAGCTTTAGGAAAACTAGAACAATGTAAATTTTCAGCTTCTCTCGCCAGGGGGCTTAACTTTTACCAAGGCATGATCTATGAAGCCTTTATGACAAATTCCAAGATTAAAAGCAGTATTGCTGCCGGAGGAAGGTATGGAATCATAGGTGATGTTGAAGAAAGTGCAGTAGGAATTTCCATCGGTTTAGATGTGCTTAAAGAAGTTGTTCAAGAACAGGAAGTATCTGATGACAAGCGCCGCGGTTATTACATCATTCCAGTGGGTGAACATAAAGCTGATGCATTTAAACTGGCGGAAAGCTTGAGATCTCAAGAAGAACTTGTGGAACTGGAAATGGTGGGCAGGAGTATCGGTAAGAGCTTTAAAGCTGCTGACAGCAACAATTACAAATATGCTGTGGTTGTAGGGGAGAATGAAGTTGACCAAGGTTACTATACTTGCAAAGATATGGATAGTGGTGATGAAACACATCAATCATTTGATTTTTAACTAGTAGAACCGAATTGTTTCAGGAGGATTGAATTATGCAAATTGAAATTTCCGAAGAAGCTAAAGAGTATATTGAGAAAAAAGGTGGGGCCGTAACTATCGGTCAGACTAGAAGAAAAGGCTGAGTAGGAGGTTCAGTACCTCTGTTAGAGGTAGAAGCAACTTCTCCCTTAGACAAATATATGGATTATTTTAATGAAATGACTAAAAACGGAGTAGCCATCTATTTGGATAAATCCTTGGATGTTCAAGAAGATAATTTACTAAGAGTTACACTGTCCAAGCTTTTGTGGCTAAAAAGGTTAACAGTTGAAATGGAATAATTACGTGAAATTG
>CAZKUS010000360.1:0-2412 GCA_964556025.1 uncultured Clostridia bacterium
TTACACCACTTTACTATTGGTGATATTTAAAAATAAGTTCCATGGTTTTTTCAGCTCATTATGGTTTAGATTTTTGATGTTTAAAGCCAACCGCTCACCTCCTGTTTAATGCTACTGCTCTTCTATTTAATTATAGCGAGCCAGGCTAACGCTAACAAATTGTTTTTATTGATAAAGTTAATATAATGCATAAAAACAATCTATATAAGGTATAGGTGAAAATGTAGGGTTATATAATTATCCTTTTGTCTTTATGTTAATCAATATCTATGGAAAATAATTTTAATCTATCATTTGCCCGGTCTGGTACCGTAAAGTATAGAAGATCATCTGAATAAAAAGTTATTGGTCATCTTTTTTTTATCTTCACCTGTCTTGCCTACAGAAATGTCCATTCGATCTGTAAGTTCATCTTGGGCCTCTCCCTGAAACTTGTCCACTTGTCCAGGAGTTCAAATTTAGTTCCTTCCTGGATAAGTTTATAAGTAGACATATCATCAATAGTGGAGCTGTCTTCTTCAATAACTGCTTCTATAAACTCATCTAGGAGTTCCTAGTTTAGCTATAAGTAATTTTACAAGGAGAAGCCGATCCCAAGAACTTAGACCAGCAGGAAATTATTAACGAGCTTTGAGAAATTAGATTCAATCAGGCATGTGAATTATGACTTCAACAGAACTTATAAATTCAGTACGATTTAGCTTGAAATCATTAGTGTTCCGTGTGAGAATGGAGTGGAAAATCTATTATCAAGTCCAATAAAGAACTAATCAATTAGTTGACGAACGCAACGTAAAGAGTAATGTTAAAATTATTTGTCCAGTCAAGTATAATTGATTCATCTAACTATTTATTTAACATAGAGGGAAAAAACTATGTCTACAAACAAAATTTTTAACATTAACACAGGTACAATTTTATTAGTTATTAGTTACGCCTGGCCAATTATCATTGAAACTTCACTTCAAATGCTTATTGGTTGGATAGATACTATAATGATAAGTCGGAGATTGGGTGAATTTAGTTTTAACGGAGTAGATACGGCCAACTCCTTAATGGGGATCATAACTTTAATTTTAATGGTTCTAGTCACCGGTAGTGGTATATTAATAGCGCAATATGTTGGTGCCAAGGATAAAGATAAGTCAAACGAAGTTGCAGGACAATCCATATTGTTTACGGTAATTTCAAGTTTAATAATAACCATTCCATTATTAATATTCGGTGAAAATTTATTAAATT
Organism: uncultured Clostridia bacterium; assembly: GCA_964556025.1. Taxonomy (GTDB): domain Bacteria; phylum Bacillota; class Natranaerobiia; order Natranaerobiales; family Natranaerobiaceae; genus Natranaerobius. The sequence continues at coordinate 1,243 of CAZKUS010000360.1, forward strand.
TAATGCCAGTCCAAGACCAAGAAATTATCATAGAAGGACATACTTATTTACAATACATAGTTCTGTTTTTACCTATACAAGCTGTTATGATGCTATTAGGTAGGCTGATAAAAAGTACCGGTGATACAAAAAGGCCTATGGTTGCCATGGTGGGAGTTAATATTATCAACACTACATTGAATTATATTTTTCTGTTTGGTCTCCCCTTTACAGCTATCGGAGGTAACTTTGGTATTGAAGGACCGGCAATTGCCAGTGGTGTTTCACGAACCCTGGGGTTAATGTTTTTAATATATATAGTGACTAACAAAAATTCTATCCTGTCTTTAAAATTAGCTGGTATTACTAAAGCCAATATAAAACTTATTAAAGAGATTACAGCTGTAGGTGTACCTGCTGGCCTTGAACAAATATTTTATCGGGGAGGAATGTTTTTATTTAGATTAATTGTTATGTCTCTCGGTTCTAATGTTCAAGCAGCTGCAGGATTTTCTAACCGTATAGAAGCTATTTCTTTTGTGCCTATTTTTGGGCTTAGCATGGCTATATCTATTTTAGTGGGGCAAAAAATCGGCAGTCAAGATTACCAAAAAGCAAGAGAAATAACAAATACTTCAGTCAAAATATCTGTTACTTTTATGATTTTAGCATCTTTGATTTTTATTTTAGGTGGTCCTTTTATACTAAGTATATTTACTACTAATCAGGAAACTATCAATGTTGGAACTATGATTTTATACATGATAGCTTTAGCTCAACCAGCAAAAGCTATTAATATGTCATTAAATGGTACCTTTAGAGGGGCAGGTAATACTAAATGGGTTATGTGGGTCACTTTTCTGGGAACATTATTTGTCTGTGTCGGTTTAGGTTATATCTTAGGAATTGTATTTGGTTTCGGTATTTATGGCCTGTGGACTGCAGTGATTTTAGATGAATGGTCAAGGGCTATTGTGAATCTTTGGTATTACAAACAAGGCAAGTGGACTGAATACCGCCTAGTAGAAAATAAAGAAAAAGAATTACAAGGATCAAATTTCCAAAGTGCTTAAATGAATAGCTAGGCAGGTATTACTATTAAACTATATTTCACAGATTTCGCTTAAAAAGACTAAACTATTTTTTAATGATTTTGAACTGCCAGTTATAGTAGACCAAACACGAAAAAGA
>CAZKUS010000361.1:0-2412 GCA_964556025.1 uncultured Clostridia bacterium
CGTATTCAACATCGAAATCACCGCTGAACCATTCTCCGTCATCTGGCTCTATAAAACCGATATCGGGGTTGCTGTTATCAACTTTGAAATGCATCTGCGATGAATTAGTGTTTCCTGCCCTGTCTTCAGCAATAACTTCCACCACGCAGCTTTCCTCGTAGCTGTCTTGGCATTTTCCAGTGTCAAAATCGAATGAAAGAGTCTCTGAACCTTCACAATCACTCCCTTCACAAATTAAATCTTCCGATGTATGCCACTCACCTTCGTCTTCAAGATCTTTGTATCTGTACCACACCTCTTCAAACTCTCTGAAGTCATTCGAGGTCAGATCGGCAGATACATCTATTCCCACGTCTTCTTTTTGCCATGAATTGTTTATACCGTCATTTTCAATTTCTAATTCAGGGTTTTCGGTATCTATGACAAAGTTTTCTTCACTAGATGCTTTTTGCCGGTCTTCTTCTTCATCATCGTCGTAAGTTATGGTTTCAACCGTGTATGCTCCGTCTTCCAGCTCGGGAAATCCGTTTTCTCCGGGTTCAATAGTTTCTTCGAAAATATTTTCATTTGTCTCATCCTCAAATGTTTCGGTTTCGCTATGTATTTCACTGTCTTGGTCATCGTATATGGAGTAACTATGGTTTTTGAGCCCTATATCGTCTCCAGGTCTTTCTGCAAAAATGTCTAATGTTAAATCACTGTTATGGAATTTACGATCCGGATCAAAGCTTATAGATGTTGAAGGCGCTTCATTATCTACTATGAATTCTAATTCCTCATCATTATGGTTTTCTAGCATGTCCTCAGTCTCTACATATATAGAAGCATCTTCATCGTACTCAATATTTTCTTCTTCAGTATCCCAGTCGTAATCAACCTTGTACCCGTCTTCGATTTCTTCGATGTAATCACTAGATATCACATGTTCTTCATCAACGCCATACGATATTATGAAACTTGTCTCGTCTTTATTTACGCCTGAGCCTTCATCGGTAACTTCTGCCAGTATATTTACAGTTCCGCCGACGTTTTCATCTTTGGATGGAGAAATTACATCTATATCGGGAGACTCTTTGTCTATTTTAACGGTGTAGGGCCAGTTAAGATCTTCTCTAAATCCTAAGGTGTTGTTTGATCTGAATCCGAAGTATCTGGTGCAAGTTTCATCTTCTCCACATTCTATATTGAAATCTGTTTTGTCGGTATCAACAGAACTCATTTCCTCTTCACAGGTTTCCTGATCTTTTTCTTCTACTACACAGTAATCTATGTGGCTCACGTCTGTTACTTCGTCCTCTGCAACAACTGATACGGTTATATCTTCGTCGATCCACTGATCAAGGTAGTCATCTTTCGCATTATCGTTAATATCTTCTATATTTGATTCTGGAGGCTCGCTGTCTACGGTGTAATCATAACTTGTTTCATCTGTATTTCCTAACTCGTCTTTCATGGTTATGTCCAGTTCTTCCTCCCAGTTATCTTCTTCTGTCCTGTTCCAGTCCGGTTCAAGTGTTATGGTTGTTTTTTCTTCTCCTATTTCATCAAAAAGCTCTTCTTGAGCATCGTCGTTTTCGTCAAGGTATTCAAACAATACTTCGTCAATTCCCACACCTCCGTCAAACCCTTTGTCCTCGAATTCGAACTCGAGTTCCGGTTCAGGGGCTATTGGAGAATCTAAATCTGACTCTTCTTCCACCACTTCAGGCGGTTCTTCATCTATATAGTATCTGTTTGTTGTGTGGTTAATGTTTCCGACCGAATCATTTATCCAGATGTTTACCTCCTGAACCTCTCCGCTATCCCAAATATCTTCGATAAGTACTTCTTCTTCAGCTTCCACATTTTTGGTGGAGTTTTCGCCACCTTCAAGATTATAAGTCAGTAAATCTAGATCTGAACTTTCTACTACCCCTATATCCGGTTTTTCTGCTTCAAACAATATTTCTGTTTCCTCGGTTACATATGACCTGTTTTGAGGTTCTTCATCTTCATACACGGTTTCCGTCTGGAAAAGAGGCGGAGAGTTGTCGTAACGGTAAGTTTCCGAGGTTTGGTTCTCGTTCCCTGTGGAATCGTTTACCCAGACGCTTAATTCGTTCAAACCTTCTTCCCACTCATGTCCTTTGTATATGTTCCAGCTTTCTTCGTTAACCTCAAATATTTCCTTGCTGTCCCCTCCGACATCGATTTCTGCGTGGGATATCTCAGTAATGTTTTCTTCTAGGTATATACCGATCTCGGCTGTTTCGTTTATGTAAGGGTATGTGTCAACATGCTCGAGATATATATCAGGTGGAGATCCGTCTGTTTTGTAGTTTAACTGCTCTTTCCTTGTGTTTCCAATAACATCGGTTATTTCGATTGTTATGTTGTGCCATTCATCATCTGTTCCTTCGCCATCCCATTCTT
>CAZKUS010000362.1:0-2408 GCA_964556025.1 uncultured Clostridia bacterium
ACCATCATTCTATCAGCCATTTTAAAATCAGCTATCTAGATAGAGAAGATAAGCTCTTTGATGAAGACAAGTAAGGGGAGAAAGCATTAAGGAGAATGTTTATGAAGCTTTCTAATATAAAAAATATTCGAGGTTATATCATTACTTTGTTACTACTTATAAGCTTAAATTTTGCTCTCCCCAGGTTAATGCCTGGGGACCCTTTTGTTCATATAAGTGGTGAAGAAGGAGAAGTAGTAAGCGAGCATTCTCAAGAACAACTTGAATATTACAGAGATTACTACGGTATAAATGAGCCTATACACAGACAATATTTCACTTATCTAGGTGAAATATTAACTGGAGATCTGGGTTTTAGTTATTATTACAATTCTGATGTCAGCACAATAATTATGCAAAGGCTTCCATGGACACTGCTGCTGGTATCTCTTTCAACTTTTTTCAGTATTATCCTCGGAGTAATATTAGGTAGTTACTCAGCAGAAAAAAGAGGCAAATTTCAGGATAAATTTACTTATCTGGTTATGATGATCTTCTCTGAGATCCCCGCATTTTTAATAGGCATTTTTTTATTAGTAATTTTAGGAGCTCAACTAGGTCTTTTCCCACTTTCTGGTGGTATGAGTCATTTTTCAGAATTAGATTCACTGTTTGAAACCACTGCAGACATTTTAAAACACGCAGCACTACCAGTCCTGACTCTCAGTTTCAGCAGAGTGGGGGGGATGTATCTCTTAGTTCGAAACAGTATGACTACAGTACTCTCTAAAGATTATATTAAAACCGCTAGAGCTAAAGGGCTCTCCAGATTTAGAATCAAATATTTACACGGATTAAGGAATGCTCTTTTACCTCTAATCACCAGAGTATGTCTGCAAATGGGGGGCATTATCGGTGGTGCAGTATTAGCAGAAAATGTATTTGCCTATCCCGGTTTAGGAAGAATGATGACAGAAGCAGTATTTGTTAGAGATTACCCGCTCCTGCAGGGCATCTTTCTCATCATGGCTGTCAGCGTATTATTGGCCAATATTTTGGCAGATTTTCTATACAATAAATTAGATCCCAGGACTAAAACTGTAGTAAGTACTAAAACTGTGTCCGCTGGAATCCAAAGTGAACGAACTGATTAACAGGAGAGGATAACTATGGATCTGTCAAAATTGAGATCGATCACATATAAATTAAGTTCTGGATGGATATTTTTAAGCTGTCTAGGGAAAATTGCCGTTGTGATTTTATTGTTAATAGCAATCATCGGCTTGTTTGCACCTTTCTTAGCACCGTATCCTCCTGACAGTTCCGTAGGCACTTCTCTACAAGCGCCTGGAGAGTCCCATTTATTGGGTACTGACGATTTAGGTTATGATTTACTGTCAATGCTCTTGTACGGAGCTAGATTAAGTATATTAGTGGGACTTGGCACAGCTTTATTGGCTGGACTTGGCGGTGGTATCATTGGAATAATATCAGGGCTAAAAGGTGAAAAAGTCGATAGATTTATTATGAGGATAGTAGATGTGATGATTGCTCTACCGGAATTACCAGCTATGATAGTAATTGCCAGTTTTTTTGGTTCTAATTTAACAACTATAATTATAGTTTTGTCACTATTTTCTTGGTCACGACCTGCCAGAATAGCGCGATCACAGACTCTTTCCTTGGTAAAACAACCTTATATTCAAATGGCATCATTTTATGGTGGAAATACATGGTATATTCTAATAAAACATTTAATACCGGAACTGCTACCAATTCTATCTGTCAGCATGATAAGACTAGCCAGTCGGGCCATTGTCACTGAGGCTTCTTTAGCTTTTATAGGTCTGGGAGATCCTACTTCAAGAAGTTGGGGACTCATTTTAAATCACGCCATTAATTTTAGCGGTATCTATTTCACTCCTTACTGGCAGTGGTGGTTACTCTATCCATGGTTAGCTATCACTGTATTAGTAGTAGCTTTAGCACTATTGGGAAGGGATTTAGAGAGGATAGCAGATCCGCGTATTAGAAGTTAACTCCTCTGTTAGTTAATGCTTTTAGTTGACTTGTGTTAAAGTTGAGTGTTGATAGCAGAGCTTTTCCTTAAAGTCACTTGACAAATTATAGTTCAGACGTTATGATTAGAAACAACCAATAACTTTAATACTTAAATATCGTAAAGACAATGAACGGGAAGAGTAGTCACAACTCTTCTTTTACAGAGAGTCGGGGTAGGTGAGATCCGACAAAGATGAGCTGATGAATGGGCCCGGGAGTCGTAGCTGAAATCAGACTGTGAGAGTAGGTAATAACGGAGTGCTCTACCGTTAAAAAGAGCGGGGTATCGGATATTTTATTCTGTCTTTGAAAGTAATTATTTCAATAGAAAGTGTCCCGTACCTGACAGCTAGAGTGGGTCATAATTG
>CAZKUS010000363.1:0-2401 GCA_964556025.1 uncultured Clostridia bacterium
ATTGACGGAAAAGAAAGAATTACTAGAAGAGTACAATGAAATCATTCTAAGTTTCGGCAAACCTGTAACTAGTTCTAGGATCCGATACTTTGACAATTTCACAACTTTATATTATATAAATTCAGAAGGTAGTTACATAGAGCAAGAGAAGTTGGACCTAGGTGGTAATATTATTGCAATGGCTGCAGATCAGGGACATTCACAAATGTCAATGGTAGGGTTCGGAAGTTCTAATGATTTCGGTGCTGTTAGAGAATTGCAAGATAAGGTAAAATTAGCTTGTAATAAAGCCAGTAGTATGACCAAGGCCGAGCCCATTAAAGGTGGGAGTTATCCTGTGATTTTAGATCCCAGTTTAGCTGGAGTTTTTGTTCATGAAGCCTTTGGACATTTAAGTGAAAGTGACGGTTTACATGAAAATGAAAAATTAAAAGAAATCATGAAACTGGGTACTAAATTTGGAGGACAACATCTAAACATCTACGATACCGGTGACACTTTAGGTGCTCGAGGTTATTTAAAATATGATGATGAAGGTGTCAAAACTCAACGGACCGATCTTATTAGAGAAGGCGAATTAGTAGGTAGATTGCATTCCAGAGAAAGTGCTGCCAAAATGGGAGAACAGCCCACAGGCAGTGCTAGAGCTATAAATTACAACTATCCTCCTATTTGCAGAATGAGAACTACATGTATTGCCCCTGGAAAAGCCACATGGGAAGACATGATCAAAGATATAAAGCTGGGTGTTTACGCTGTAGATGCATACGGAGGGCAAACCAATGGTGAAATGTTCACTTTTAAAGCCGGAGAAGCATATATGATTAGAGACGGCAAAATAGCTGAGATGGTTCGTGATGTAAATTTAACCGGAAATGTATTCGAGACATTAAACAATATAGATATGATTTCCAATGACTATCTGGTCCGAGATTCGGGAGGTGGATGCGGTAAAGGAGAACAAGGACCTCTACCTACCAGTCAAGGTTCACCTTCGATCAGGATCCAGAATGTGATTATAGGAGGGAAAAAAGATGGATAAATTACTGTCTTTAGCCAAGAAAAACAATGAACAGGCAGAACTATTCCAGGTGTCTATAACAAGAACACCGGTGGAATTTGAAAATAATAAATTAAAAAGTATCAAGACAAATGAACAAAAAACCACAGCTTTACGTCTCATATCTCCTGATAATCGCGTGGGATTTTGTACAACCACTTCTCCTGATGAAGCTCCAGAAGATTTGCTAAATAAAGCCAGGGAAACTAGTAAATTCGGGCGAAACTTTGAACCTTCCCTCCCCGGTAAAAACCCTGGTGAGTTGGATAATATGTATGACCAAGATGTATTAGACCTTCCAACTGAGAAAATGATTGATATGGGCGAAGAAATTGTAGAAAGTATCAGAAGCAAAAATTCAGAAGCTCTCGCCCACGCGTCCATAGAAAAAACAGAAGTAAAAGTCGATATTAAAAATTCTCAAGGCCTGGACACTTCTTATGAAAAAACTTCATTTTCAGTTGGCGGAGCGGCTATGCTGTTAGTTGGAACCAGTTTCCTCAGAATCGGTCAACGTAAAAAATTGCCTAGATTGTTTACTGATTTAACTGCACTGAAAAACGAACTGATGCACGATTTACATTATGGAGCTAAAGAAAGAGAAATTGACAGCGATAGTTACAAAGTTATATTTTCACCTCAGGCCATGAGTGATTTTATGAGACCGATATTAGCCAGCTTAAATGGCCAAAGTGTAGAAAAAGGAGTTTCACCTTTCAAGGATAAACTAGAGGAACAGTTATTTGACAGTAAAGTAACTTTAACTGATATGCCTCACAGACCTTTTTCACCAGGGATGTGTCCGGTAGATGACGAGGGTGTACCTACTAAGGAAACACCTTTAATTAAAAAAGGTACAATTAAAACTTTCCCTGTGGATTTGCTAACAGCCAATTCATTGGGGGTAGAACCAACGGGACATGGGCTGCGCCAATCCCCTTATTCACTGCCTGCGCCTGACTTGCACACTTGTGTACTGTCACCGGGTGAAACAGCATTAAACGATATGGTATCAGAATTAGACCGTGGTATAATTATTAAAAATCTCATGGGAGCTTGGGCCGGCAATCCTTACAGTGGTGAAGTAAATGGAAATATTTCTCTGGGATATTTAGTCGAAAACGGTAAAATTATTGGTAGAATTAAAGATTGTATGGTTTCAGTAAATGTGTTTGAAGCTCTAAATGAACAGTTGCTGTCCTTTAGCCAAGAAACTAAATGGATAGGGAATAAGCTATTCCCCTATGCTCTATTAGAAGGAGTAGATATAACTTCTAAAAGCTAGTTAGTTAGAAGGATCATTAAAATCCAGGTCTAACCGGATTTCTGAAAAGTTGTTCC
>CAZKUS010000364.1:0-2399 GCA_964556025.1 uncultured Clostridia bacterium
ATATATAACACTTATTAGTTAAACGCTATTATATTATGTTATTGAAAGTTATAATTTTCTATTTCACTTAAAATGTTTCGAGTTGTTACATCTAAAACTTCCAAACAAAATTCGTTCAATCGAAGATTATATCTATCAAAATTTAACTTTAGAAAAGCCATTAATTAAAGTTTTAATTTTTTTAGACCTCCTGGCTACTTTTATTTTACCAAAACTATCAATTAAAAGTATACAAATCCTATAAGAGGTGATAAGATTGCAGAACAGCAATTTGTGGAGAGGACTTCATGATCCTGAAACAACTGAAGAAAAAGCCGATTTTTTAATTCTTGGAATACCTTTTGATGAGGGATGTAGTTTTAGACAAGGGACAAAGGAAGGACCTGATTATCTGAGAAAAGGATCTGATCGAAACCCGCCCTTCACAGAAGACGGAATTAAATTGTCAGCTAAAATTCACGATTCAGGGGATATAATATACTACAGTACCAGTGAAACTCAAGCTCAGTATTTTGATAGAGTACAAGCAAAAGCTGAGACCATTTTTCATACATCAGCAAAAGATAATACCGGTTTCCCTTTTTTTATCGGTGGAGATCATTCCGTAACCATCCCTATTTTAAAAGCAGCTAATGAAGTGTACAATGAAGAGCAAGATATAGCTATAATACATCTGGATTCACACTTAGATGTTTGTGATACTATCGACGGTAATCCGCTATCTCACGGTAGCACTCATCGTCGCAGCTGGGAATTAGACAGTTTCAGTCCGAAAAATACGTATTTTTTGGGAATAAGATGTTCTGAACAACAAGAACACGAGTTTCTATCAGATAAATCCACAAATATTGTAACAGCTAAAGAAATGTACAAAAAAACCCCTGTTTCAGTAGCCAAACAAGTAGTGGAAAAAATAGGAGATATACCGGTTTATCTAACTTTTGATATAGATGTACTAGACCCTGCTTATGCTCCTGGTACAGGAACTCCAGTGTCAGGTGGAATCAGCACACGAGAAGCTCTCATAATGTTAGAACAGTTTAGTAAATTATCACTGATTGGAATGGATTTGGTAGAGGTTTCACCTCGGTGGGATAATTCAGAAATAACACTTTATTCCGCTAACAAGATTTTATTTGAAATGATGGGTTTTATAACATCTAAACCAAAGCAAATACAACAGTTAAGTGACTTGGAGGTGTAAATATGCTTTGAAACCCCAAAGTCTCTATACCGCTGTTAGCGGTAATAATTCTTTTTGCTGTAATAAGCCAGTTGTTAGGTTAACATTGAGTAGTAGTCGCTGTTATATTCTATTGTTGATAGCAATAACATTTCAATTTCACCTAGATGCTTGTTTCAATACATCTAAACCACATAATTTATTCAATCGAAATGTTTATTGCTATCAACATTCACCTTAAACTGATACGTACAATGAATAGTCAAGTAAAAATTTAAAGTTTAATTAACCACTTATCGACTGCCTGGTTTTACAGGCGTACTGCCCTGTTTACAGAGAGGACAAGATTCGGACGGATAACTTTCAATATTCATTTTTATTAAAGAAGTAAATTCAGCTCCATATTTGGAAAAATCAGCTTCTCCGGCACTTCTATCCACAAGAGATGCCACATCGACAACTTGTGCACCAGAAGAGTGGATCAATTCTATCACTTCTTTTACAGAACCACCTGTAGTAATGACATCTTCTGCAACAAGCACACGCTGACTGGGATTTACTTGGAAATCTCTCCTGAACACCATCTTTCCTCGATCTCTTTCACTGAATATCGCTGGTAATTTGTAGTTTCTTGCCAGTTCATAAGCCAATAGTATCCCTCCCATGGCAGGGCCTACTACTAAGTCGTATTCTCCTGACAATTTATCAGCTAAATATTTGACCATTATCTCCATATAATGAGGGTATTGTTGTATTTTGGCACATTGAACATAATATTGACTGTGACGACCAGAGGTCAGGAGAAAATGTCCCTCTTTTATAGCTCCAGTATCCCAAAATATATTTTTAATTTCATTATTTTCATATTCACTATTCATTCTAATCACCCTTCCCCATTTTCATATCTTGATATATTTTATTTACAGCTATTAAACGTGCCTCAGCAGTTGTCTCGGCAGTAATAGGCCTACCGACTACAATCTTACCAGCTCCATTCTCTATAGCTGAGCCAGGTGTTGCTATCCGTTTTTGATCTGCCTCAGTGTTTTCTTCAACTCTGATTCCAGGAGTTACCGTGATAAACCCGTCATTATTCAAGTTTGATAACAACTGAAGCTCTCGAGGAGAAGATACCACCCCATCTAGTCCAGATTTTTTAGCTGTTGTAGCCATATCCAGTACTACTTTGTCTAAAGCTTTATCTGCTCCCCACTGA
>CAZKUS010000365.1:0-2390 GCA_964556025.1 uncultured Clostridia bacterium
TTTGCAGGATTATTATAATTTTTAAAGAATTAAATAACCAGTAAATTAAATTGATAATGATTATTTCAGTTAGTAAGGAAGATATGAGTTGTTATTAATTAATTTTTATTATCTATGTATCTAAGCTGCGAAGAGGGGTGATTATGAGAGTTGGTATTGTAGGTGCAGGTCCTGGAGGGCTAGCTTCTGGTATGATGCTGGCAGCAAAAGGGGTAGATGTGACTATTTACGAGCGTGAAAATCAAGTTGGAGGACGTTGTGGTACTATTACGGATGAAGAAGGAAATTATGTGTTCGATATTGGCCCTACTTTTTTGATGATGCCTTTTATTTTAGAAGGGATATTTCAAGAATGTGGTTTAGATTTGAATGATTATGCTGAACTGAAATTACTAGAACCTTATTATCAGTTAGTCTACAGAGATGGAAGTAAATTTTATCCTGGTCAAGACCATGAGAGGGTGAAAGATAATATACGTGAACTGAATCCGGATGATGTTAAAGGTTTTGATAGTTATATGTCAGATAATAGACACAAGTTTGAAAAAACCTTTCCGGTTCTCAGAGGTGATTACCGTAAGTTTACGGATATGTTGAATAAAAATGTTTTAAACTTTTTACCTGTAATGAGGCCTTTTACTAGCTTATGGAGTGATCTTTCCAATCATTTTCAAGATGATAGGATAAAAGTGGGTTTTACCTTTCAATCTAAATACTTAGGGATGTCGCCTATGAACTGCCCTTCAGTATTTAGTATTTTATCTTATATAGAGTATAGTATGGGTATTTATCATGTCATGGGGGGTCTAAACCAACTTTCTAAGGCAATGGCCAAAGCTTACCAATAACTGGGAGGTAAGCTGAAATTAGGTGAAGATATCAAAGAAATTAAAGTTTCAAACAGAACTGTTCAAGGTTTAGAATTGTCTGATGGATCAGTGGAAGATTTTGATGAAGTAGTTATGAATGCTGACTTTGCCTGGGGTATGACTAACCTGATCCCCAATAGTGAACGATCTAAATATACTGATGATAAGTTAGCACAGAAAAAGTACTCTTGTTCAACTTTTATGCTGTACTTGGGATTGGATAAAATCTACGATCATTTGTATCACCATAATATTTATGTTTCAGAAGATTATAAAAGTAATTTTGACGATATAGAAAATGGCGTGATTTCTAAAGACCCTTCATTTTATATTCAAAATCCCAGTATTTCAGATCCTAATTTAGCTCCCGAAGGTCATTCGTCCCTATACGTACTAGTGCCTGTACCAAATTTACAGGGAGATGTGAATTGGGAAGAGTACTCACAAAGTTTCAGAGATAAAATTGTTGATATGATGAAAGAACGTGCGGGCTTAACAGATATTGAAGACCATATCAAGTTCGAAAAAGTAATATCTCCTCAAGATTGGGAAGATAATTATAGAGTCGGGTACGGAGCGTGTTTCAATTTGGCACACAACTTAGGTCAAATGATGATATTTATACCCAGAAATAAATTCGAAGAATTGGACAATATGTGGCTGGTAGGTGGTGGAACAAACCCAGGTAGTGGACTTCCGACAATTTATGAATCAGGACGGATATCTGCTCATGGAATTATGGATAGATATCAACTTGGTGTACCCAATTTGTTTGCACCGGCAGATTCGCAAATAAGTAGCAGATATTAATTTACGCAACTAACCATATGTTAGTTGGAGGGATGGGATTGGACCAAATAAATAATCAAATAAATAATAAGGGAGTTCAGCAGATTGCTGAAACTATCTCTGATGTGCTCAAACTGGATGTGACAGTTGTAAATTCTAATTTAACTCGTATAGCCGGGACAAGGCGATATAAAGAAAGGGTAGGTGAAGAATTACCAGCTGGTTCCGGTTATGAATTTGCTATGAATAATAAAACGGATATAATTATAAAATCTCCAGGTAGAGATTCTGTCTGTGAGAACTGCAACTTTAGATATAAATGTAGCGAAAAAGCTCATATGTTATCTCCGATAAAACTTAATGGTGAAGTGGTAGCCATTATTGGTATTACTGCTTTTACAGAGGGTCAAAAGACTCAATTAATGCATGCTGAAGAAAAGTACATGAGTTTTATCAGCAAAATGTCTGAACTACTCTCTGATCGATTCTCACATGAACGAATTATAAAAGAAAAAACTAATGCTCATGCTCAGATAAGTGCTATTGTGGATTCTGTTTATGAGGGAATTTTAGCAGTAGATGGGAAAGAATATATAACTGCTTGTAATGACGCAGTAAAAGAGCTACTGCAAATTGGGGATAACCCCATAGGTTCACAAGTCTCAGAGGTAGTACCTGAGCTACCATTTTCCGACGTTATCTATTCAGCTAAAAGTAAATTAGGATATGAAC
>CAZKUS010000366.1:0-2366 GCA_964556025.1 uncultured Clostridia bacterium
CAACAGAATATAATAGCGCCTTTTCTAAAAAACTAAACTTTAGCCACCGCTTCAATCTCAACTTTTACATCATCTACCAACCTAGACACCTGGACACAGCATCTGGCAGGATACGGTTCCTGCAAAAATTCCAGATAGGCTTCATTGAACTGGGAGAATTCATCTAGGTCCACAAGATAGACATTAAATTTTATAACATCATCAAAGTCCGCTCCCGCTTCTCGTAAGACTTCACCAATATAGCGCATACAGCGTCGGGTCTGTTCTTTGATATCATCGGGTTTGTCCTGAACATCTACACCATCCATGGGGGTCATACCACTGACATAAATGAAATCCCCTGACTTTATTCCATGGGAATAAGGCATATTGGGATCAATTTTATCGGACATAATTTTTTGTTTATTTGCCAAACTGTGCCACCCCTTTCTCAAAGTCAATTTCTTCACTAGCTTTCTTACCGTACTGTCATTTAAGCATCCCTTGAGCTGAAACTTGGAAAATCTCTTCTACTTCTCCACCTCTAACCCCCACTAAATGATGGAAGTTGTTAACAATCCCACAGGCGTGATTTGGTATAATTTCTAATATATCACCTACTTGGAATTGTTCTTTTGATTCGTCATATTCAATCATCCCGTGTTCTTCCGCCATATGAGCTAGAGTTGCGCCAGGATGATCTAATATCTTACCATAACCACCTAAATCAGGACCGTAATCTCTAGTAAAGGTTTTAGTTCCAGCATCAATTACCGCTTGACCCTCGACAGCCGTACTACAAACCCTGGCCCTAAGTTTCAAAGCACATTCACCGTAGCTGGCCGCGCCTAGAGAAACATGTTTGCCATCTCTGAATATGTAACTTCCCGGTCTGATTTCCGTTACACCGGCCACACTACTACAGTACTCTGCGCCAGGAGAAGATCCTACACTGACAATCTTTACGGGTACACCATTCTTTTCCAACAGCTCAGCAGTTTGCACCATATCTTCACCTTCACGTCGCCCGATAGATGGGATTTCATCTGTTGATATTACATCGTACACCTGTCCCGCGTGGCTGAGAAGCCCTGTAAATTCTAATCCCGGTAATTCATGCAGTGCTTTTGCCAGCTCTAGAGTTTCTTCACCGGGCTTGACACCCAATCTATTTCCACCTGTGTTCACTTTGGCAAGTATTTTAACCTGTCTATCAGCATCCACACATCTCTGGGATAAATGCTTGGCAGCCTCTAGATCGTCAATGACTACGCGTAGTTCTCTGGCATAATCCATGATTTTGAACAATCTGTCGATCTTGACATCTCCCACTACCGGAAAGGTGATCTGTATATTGTCAATCCCATGTGCCAGCATGACTTCAGCTTCCTGCAGCTTGGCAACGGTGATGCCCACAGCTCCCAATTCCAACTGTTTTCTGGCAATTTGAGGCGATTTATGAGTCTTATTGTGCGGTCTTAAGGCAACTCCCTGTTTGCTAGCTATAGAAGCCATCTTGATCATATTTCTTTCCATAATATCCAGATCAACTGTCAGTACCGGTGTATCCATGAGAACATCATGTTTTGACGGTAAAGTTAACAGTAAGATCACTTCCTTTCTTATGCAGTTCAAAACAACTTATTGTTTAACTCAGTTTAAGTTACATGTTGATAGCAAGAATCACATATACCCGTGAAACTTTCGCTTTACTACTGCAGACTGCACATAATCGATCATGGTAATAAAGTCAAATACAGGTAAACCCGTGGCTCTTTGAACAGCTGGTCCGTAAGGTGCCAGTACACTACATTCAAAAAGTATTAGAGATACTTCATCTTGTTCTACCAGTTTTTTTGCTTCAGTTACTACTTCTTTTTCTACCTTGGACGTGTCTAAAATGCCCTGTTCGTGAATAAATGACGCAGCAAAATTCGGTGATTCTTCTAACCCCCTGATCACAAGTTTGTTGGGATCTGAAACACCGCAGCTTTTTAATAATTTAGCATCCAAGGACTGACTGTTAGCAGTGATCACACCTATTTGTTCTTTATCACTTATTAGCTGTTGTAAAAAAGGAATCTGCATCAAGCTAGACATGAACACAGGTAAGTTTAGTGCATTTACTAAGTTGTGTTGATATAAAGCCATAAACCCACAATCGCTGGTCACCGCACGCACACCTTCTTGTTCCAGTTCTTGGGCCTTTTCTACTACAGAGTCTAAAATAGTAGTGTCATGATTAAATATCCTTCTAACTGTTAGTCCGGGTACTGGTTTAAATCGAACCGGGTAGTCATAAGTCCAGGCATTTGCCACGTCTCCGGGAATAAACGGGGCATAACTATCGAGAAGCACAATCCCGACAGTCTCCCCGTAACTGACTT
>CAZKUS010000367.1:0-2357 GCA_964556025.1 uncultured Clostridia bacterium
CTTTAACTAAATCTTTAAGTTACTTTAACTTGACTCAATATACTCTTCGATAACAGACAGCAAGTCATTCTTTTTAATAGGTTTGGAAAGATGAGCATCACAGCCTACCGCTAAAGCATCTTTCACATCACTATCTAAAGCATAAGCAGTAAGTGCTATTATAGGTGTCTTGGAAGAACCATTATCTTTTTCAAATTTTCTGATTTCTCTTGTCGCTGTATATCCATCTTTTACTGGCATTTGGATATCCATGAGTACCAAATCATAAGTCCTGTCTTTAAACTCATCGACAGCCTCTTGTCCATTTTCTGCTGTGATTATTTCATATCCAGTCGACTTTAAGAAGGTTTTTACTAACATTTGATTATCTTTAGAATCTTCCACTAAAAGAATTTTTGCTGTGGTTTCTGTAGTTTGTTTTACTTTTCTATTTGTTTCAGTTTCATCTTCAGATGTTTCTACTGGAAATGTTTTATGATGTTGGTTCCTAGATAATAATTTATTTATTGAATCGAATAGCTGTGTTCTTCTAATTGGTTTTAATAAAAATTCATCGTAACAACTTTTCTGCTTGTAACTTTTAGTACTTGGTTTAAAATCTGAAGAAATTAAAATAATTCCAGTTTCCTGTACTTTGAGTGTATTTCTTACAATCTCTGCTACTTCTAAACCATCCAAGCCAGGCATCATATAATCTAATAAAATAAGGTCATAATTAGATGACTCTTTCATTTTATTTTTCACCTTTTTTATAGCTTTTTCCCCATCTTCAACACATGTAACATTAGCACCTTGAAGACTTAAAATTTCATTTAAAATCAAAAGATTTGTCTTGTTATCATCAACAGCTAAAATCTCTTTACCCTTTATGTCTGGAATGTTTTCAGAGTAATCATCTGTCATTTCTTGTTGGTTTTGTAGGCCAAACTTGGCAGTGAAGTAAAAAGCACTTCCTTTGTCTAGTTCACTATCTAGCCAAATTTCTCCCTCCATTAACTCAACAAGTTTTTTAGATATATTGAGACCAAGGCCTGTACCACCGTACTTTCTTGTACTAGAAGCATCGGCTTGAGTAAAACTATCAAAGATTTCTTCCTGTTTATCTTCAGAAATTCCGATTCCTGTATCTTCTACAGTAAAAAGCAATTCTATTTCTTGGTCTTGATTGTCAATTTCATTAACATCTTTTACATCAATTTCTAGCAAAATTTCACCTTCTTCAGTGAATTTAACAGCATTTCCGAGCAGATTTATAAGGACTTGCCTGAGCCTAGATGCATCTCCTATAAGATAATTAGGCACTTTGGGTTTTATTCTTACAGGCATTTCTAGCCCTTCTTCTTGTGCTCTATATGCCATCAATTCTATTATTTTATCAATTACACTAGCTAGATTAAAGCTCTCATGCTCGAGCTCTATCTGGCCAGCTTCAATTTTAGATAAATCTAAAATATCATTAATTAATGTCAATAAACTTTCTCCAGCATTTTTAAAGATGTCTATATATTGTTTTTGTTCCTCATCTAAATCTGTATCTGTCAATAACTCAGCCATACCGATAATGGAGTTCATAGGAGTTCGAATTTCGTGACTCATATTGGCTAAAAATTCTGATTTTGCCTTCGAGGCTTTAATGGCTTCATTTTTTGCTTGTTCAAGTTCTAAATTTTTAAGTTCTATTTCACTAGCATAAGCTTGAAGTTTTTCCTCCGCTTTTTTCCTTTCAGTTATATCTCTGGCAATTCCCAGAATACAATCCATTCCTCTATATTTAATTGGAACTTTTTGCGTTTGCATCCATCTAATATTTCCTTCTGAATCTGTCAATTTTTCTTCGAAATCAAGTTTCTTTTCTCCATTTAAAACCTCTAAATCATCATTAATAAATTCCTGACTTTCATCATCAGTAGGACTTAGTTCATAATCTGACTTTCCCACAATTTCTTCAGCTTTCAATCCAAATAGTTTTTCTAAAGCGTTATTCGCCAGTCGATAACGACTATCTCTATCTTTGATAAAAATAAAATCCGGTGCCGTATTAATAACTTTTTCGAAGGATTCTTTTTGTTCATTCAGTTCTTTTTGGGCTTGTTTGCTTTCTGTAATGTCCATAAATTGCGCAAATATATATGTTGACTCGTCAAATTCAATTCTTTTTGCTATCACATAAACATCCAGTATGTGGCCGGTTTTTGTTTTGTGTTTAGTTTCAAATTCTTCCCTTGAACCTTGCATGATTTTTTCTATCCTAGCTGCAGTTTCTTGAGGGCTCTCGATCATTTCATAATCATTTATTTGTAACTGTTGAAACTCTTCTCGAGTGTATCCCAGCATATTACAAACTGTATCATTAAATT
>CAZKUS010000368.1:0-2327 GCA_964556025.1 uncultured Clostridia bacterium
CATACCAGAGAATATGTTCCTCTATTAGTTTATGGTGAACAGCTGCAAGACGCTTTTTATCTGGGGACTAGAAAAAGTTTCGCTGATTTAGGACAAACGGTTACTGAATTATTAAATGCGGGGAACACGCCTGATGGTGATAGTTTTGCAGATCTGATTGATTTTACTTAATTTTAGACGCTGTTATATTCTGTTTTTGATAGCTGAACTCTTCAATTAGACGAA
This sequence comes from uncultured Clostridia bacterium, assembly GCA_964556025.1. Taxonomy (GTDB): domain Bacteria; phylum Bacillota; class Natranaerobiia; order Natranaerobiales; family Natranaerobiaceae; genus Natranaerobius. Next base: position 226 of record CAZKUS010000368.1, read on the forward strand.
TTTTGTGTAGCCTAATTTCATTGTTGATCGTTAAGATGTAATTTCAACTCCAAACAAAATTCTTTTAATCAACGGTTATATCTAGTAACATTTGACTTTAACATAACCATAATATTAATAAGGGGGTAATATTGTGAATTTTGATCAAATACAAGAAGCTAAAAATTATATTTTACAACAGGAAGAAGAAACTCCTGAAGTAGGACTTATTTTAGGCTCTGGGTTAGGCAGCTTAGCTGAAGAATTTGAAGACAGTAAATTTATTTCTTATAAAGATATTCCTCATTTTCCAGAGTCAACTGTAAAGGGACACAAAGGCAGGTTGGCTTTAGGAACGCTAGAAGGTAAAAAAGTTATGGGGATGCAGGGCAGATTTCACTATTACGAAGGATACGATTTAAAAGATGTGACTTTTCCTGTTAGAGTAATGCAGTCAATGGGTATAAATAAATTAATTGTTACTAATGCTGCAGGTGGTATCGATACTAATTTCTCTGTCGGTGGGTTGATGTTAATAGAAGATCACATCAACTTTTTCGGTGCAAATCCTTTGTGCGGACACAATGATGACAGGTTAGGTACGAGATTTCCCGATATGACCTATGCTTATGATCCAGAAATGAGAAATATAGCAAAAAAAGCAGCTAGTGATTTGGATATTAATATGTATGAAGGAGTTTATATGGGAGTACCGGGTCCATCATACGAGACTCCTGCTGAGATAAAAATGGCAAGGACCTTGGGGGCAAGTGCTGTAGGTATGTCTACAGTTCCTGAGGTGATTGTAGGTAATCATGCTGAAATGCAAGTTTTAGGAATTTCTTGTATCACAAATATGGCTGCTGGGATTGAAGATAAAAAATTAACTCATAAAGAAGTGGAAGAAGTTACTCAAAGAGTCAGAGGTGAGTTTCAAAGTTTAGTTCGTAAAGTTCTTACTTATCTTTAAAGCTGTTATATTCTGTTAAATTCTTGTTATTTGGCTTTAATATTTTATTTGCTCGTTAAGATGTATTATCAAAACCGATTAATTAATTAATTTATTCATTTAATTGAACTGTATATTGCTAGCAATATACAGTTTTAACTGAGACGTGCTATGAATAGTCAAGCCTATTGATATTTCATTTTAAATGATTTGAATGAAAATGGTAATTTTAATGGAGGGTAAGTAGACATGAGAACTGATGAGTTAATTTTAAAAAAAAGGCAAGGTCTTGAATTAACAAAACAAGAGTTGGATTACCTAATACAAGAATACACTAAAGGTGAAATACCTGACTATCAGATGTCTGCGTTTATAATGGCAGCGTTCATAAATGGTCTAAATAGACAGGAAACTGCAAATCTAACACAATCCATGGTTGATTCTGGTGAGGTGTTAGATTTAAATTCTATTCCGGGAATAAAAGTAGACAAACACAGTACAGGTGGTGTGGGTGATAAAACAACACTTTCTTTAGGTCCCCTAGTTGCTTCTACAGGACTCAAGGTAGCAAAAATGTCTGGAAGAGGTCTAGGTCATTCTGGAGGTACTATTGATAAATTAGAATCTTTTCAGGGCTTCAATACTCAATTAACTATGGATGAATTTATTCAACAGGTTAAAGAGTATAATCTTGCTATTATTGGACAAACTAAACAACTAGCTCCAGCTGATGGCAAACTGTACGCCTTGAGAGACGTTACGGCAACTGTTGATTCTATCCCGTTGATTGCCAGTTCCATTATGAGTAAAAAGTTAGCAGCTGGAACTGATGTGATAGTTTTGGATGTTAAAGTAGGCAAAGGTGCATTTATGGAAAATTTAGATGACGCTGTAGCTTTAGGACATGAAATGGTAAGAATAGGCAATGATTTGGGAAGGAAAACAGTTGCTGTTGTTAGTGATATGAATCAACCTTTAGGTTTGAACGTAGGTAATTCTTTAGAAGTACAGGAAGCAGTTGATATGTTAAAAGGGAAAGGACCCGAGGATTTTAGAGAACTTTGCTTAACCCTTGGCGGCATTTTACTAACTTTAACAGATAAAGCCGAAACCATCAAATACGGAAAAGAAATACTGAATCAAAAAATTAAATCAGGAGAAGCAAAAGAAAAAA
>CAZKUS010000369.1:0-2321 GCA_964556025.1 uncultured Clostridia bacterium
CAAAATCATCCCCAAATTCAAAAATTGAAAATAAAAGCTAAAATTGTCAATAATGCCTGCAACTGAAAAAGAACGGTAACCTGCGTCGCGAAGGTTTTTAGTTAATTCTTCTACATTTTCTATATTGTTAGAAAACACATTTATGTGGTCGTAATCGTTCCCCGAATCTCCCATTAATTCCCAAAATTGATCTATATCTTCACCCATACCTTGTCCTGTGACTTCCAAAAACAATTGCATTAACTCCTGAAATAGTATCATGAGTTCATCAGCGGTTTGTTGATCTACGGCCTGTTCAAGAGGACTTGTGTAGAGTTCTTCTACTTCTTCTGCTAATTTTTCAGTTATGTACACACTGTAGTTTGTATTCAAAGGACTTCCAGGCGGTCCCATTTCCATGTCTGATAGTTCCGTTGATTCAAATATTCCTACAATTTCTAAACTAAAATCTTCTCGCAGCTGTTCTTGCCCAGTGTCTATATCGATTATCATTTCTATTTGTTCGCCTACTAGGGAATTCGGCTTGACTTTATGATTTTCGTCTTCTCTATTATCGTTTTCATTATCGTTTATTGGTTTTTCATCATGTAAATCAAGTAGTAAATTTTGAGAAATTACTATTTCTCGACTATTTTCAGGTAACCGCCCACTAGCTAATTTCCTTCCGGAATCTTTTTCTGAAGGGAAGTGAACACTTCCTGTATTAAGCTCCAAATCAGTTTCGTTGAATATAAATTGTGGATCATCGTCTAAATCTCTACTTCTAGTAACTGCTTGAACATGTTCCATCTGTTCAATTTTTTCAATATCCTCTATTGTGATCTCGTTTTCTTGGTTTTCCAAATTTTCGGTATTCTCACTGCGTCCTTGGTTATAAGTATTGTTTTTCTCTTCTATTTTCTTTTCCTCTATGTTTCGGGTCTCTTGGTCAATGCCAAAGATGGCTATCTGATTTAATTCTGATTCAGCCAATATACCACGGATAATTGTTTGTTGAACCCCAAAGCCAAAGGAAGCCAAGATGATCAAAAAAGTGCAGGCAATGGCTGTAGCCATAATTGTCATGGTAGTTCTAGAACGATTGTTGCGTAAATTTCTCAGGACTAAACTGTTCATATCTTTGATTTTCATGTTTATCACCTGCTTTCACTTTCTAATTCCAAAATAGAGCCATCTCGTATGGTAATCTTTCTGTCAGCTATTTTAGCTACTTCTTCATCGTGGGTTACAAGTAGAATAGTGATGTTAAAATCTTGATTCAGTTTTATGATTAGATCAAGTAATTGTAATTCATTTTGACTATCTAAACTTCCTGTGGGTTCATCAGCCAATAAAATAGGGGGATCGTTTATTAGTGCTCTTGCCACACTTACTCTTTGTTGTTGTCCACCAGAAAGCTCTGAAGGGTAAAATGATTTGTGTTCTAGCAAATTTACCCTTGTCAGCGTTTTTTCTACCAAATCTATTCGTTTTGCTGGAGAAATCCCTTTGACGGTTAAAGGCAGTTGAACATTATTGAAAACAGTCATAGAAGGTATTAACTGATAACTCTGAAAAATAAATCCCATATGTTCTAATCTAAAATCAGCCCATTGTCCTTCATCAAAATCTGTTACATCTGTTGAATTTAAACATATTTTCCCCTCAGTGGGAGTTAAATAGCCTGATAAAATATTAAGCAGTGTTGATTTCCCAGAACCGCTTTTACCCATAATAGCTACTAACTCCCCTGATCTTACAGTTAAGTTTATATCGGACAGCACATTAACGCGATTTAGTTGTTCACCTTTCCCTTTGAAAAAAGTGTGACTAAGCTCTGTAACTGATATCATAGTTTCCATTTAAATCCCCACCTGTTATTGATACTAACTAATCAAATTATCATAAATCATTAACAGTTATTACTAATTTGTTTAAATATATCTTCTTATATGTATAATGTCAAGAAATCATAACTATTATTACATATTTCACTTGTAACGAACCAAATTAAAAAGACTCAGTTTAAGTTGAAGTTTTATTACTATCAACAACAGAGTATACCACCATTAAAAAAACCCGGGTCTTTGACATAAAGCCCCGGGTTATAACTAATAATCTTTGTTTAGTTTAGTTCATTTCTGTTAATTAAGAAAAGAACTAAAATTTTAGAAGTCTTAATTTGCTATCTTATCTTCTTGGTTCTACGTAAAATTTAATCGCAGTTCTCTGTTCACCTTCGATTTCCACATCAGTGAAGGCGGGAATAAAGATTAGATCAATTCCACTGGGTGCTAGGTACCCCCTAGAGATAGCGATAGCTTTAATGCTCTGATTGATTG
>CAZKUS010000370.1:0-2317 GCA_964556025.1 uncultured Clostridia bacterium
ACCGTAAATCTAGAAGCTAAACTAAAAATAGATGACTATGAACAAAAAGTTGATGTAGAAGATATCTCCAATGAAGAAACTGTTGCAACATTTGAAGATTTACCCACTTTATATGAAGGCACTTATGAGGTTCAAGTAACCGTTAATGCTGACAATATACTCGATCCAATCCAAGAAAGCTATGAAATTGAAGTAACCGAATCAGAAACTGAACAGCAATCCATCAAGGAAGATCCGCCTAAAATAGAAGCTATTGATGGAGAGCCAATAAACAATTATAACATAGAGCTTGTGGATTCGAGCGAAGTTGAACAACCTATGGTAGCTTCTAAAAACACGGTCAAAATTGATGCACCTAATTATTTGCCTAAATATACAGATCTTTATGCTTATCCTGGCGAGGTAACCCTAGAAAAATATGGTGATATAACAAACAATGGAGATGTAGAAATTGCTGATGCCATTAAAATTTTACAATATACAGTAGGTCAACAAGATCTGTCCGATGTTCAATTAGAGCGTGCTAAAGTAAGCGGTGATAGTGTAACCATTCAAGATGCAGTTTTAATTTTGAGATACGTATCTGGCTTAATTGATGAGTTCCCGCAATAACAGGGGGTAAAACCCCTGTTCTATTTGTTCAAAATAATCAGGAAAGGAGGAGTTTGCATGAAATATTTTTCATCTTTAATTGTAGTTTTTTCTTTGGTTTTTACTTTATTTTTGTGCGAAACAGCTTATGCTGATGACAAGATAGAAGAGCTTGATATTTCAAACACAGGTGCAACTTGCGAGGATCTACAATATGTACCTGAAACTGTTCATACTTTAATTGCATCTGACAACGAGATAGAATCTGCCGAGTACTTAGATCATGAGATTAAAAATCTTGATCTGTCCCGCAACCAGATAAATGATGTAGGCACTCTAGAAAACATTGATTTTGCTGACAATGCAATCATAGATCTTTCCCACAACCCTATAAGCGATGTAGGCTTTTTACCCGAAGAAGAATTCTTGGAAGTCAATCTTGCTCATGCTAATTTAGATGATGAAGGAGTAGAACCTTTTAAAGGTACTCAACGTATTGATTTATCAGGTAACGAAATTGAAGACGTAGCTAATGTGGTTTGCGAAAATATGTTGAGGGTGTCGCTAGAAGACAACAAAATAGATAACATTGATGCCCTACAAGGTATGGATTTTGAGGTTTTAAACCTCTCAGGGAATAACATTGATTGCATTGAAGCTTTATCCGATTCTGAGTTCTATCAATTTAGGGAATCTCTTGATATTACCATAGGAGTGGATTTAACAAGTCGCCTTAATACTTCATTGCGTCAATATGATTTTAAAGAAAAAGATGATGGTGGCGGTCTTCTATATTTGGCTGACAACAATATTGATTCAGTAAAGCCGTTACAAGGAGCTTTGTTTTACCTACTTGATCTTTCAGGAAACAAATTAGGCAACGAAGTTTTAACTGAAATAATTTACATTCCTTGCGAAGAGGAGTGTGAAGATGGTTGCGAAGAATGCGAAGATGGTTACTTAAGCAAAGGGATAGAGTTCGATGGTTATTTAAGCGATGGAGTGCTTGATTTAAGTAATAACCACCTTACTCATCTACTTAATTGGGAAAACCCTGATAAAAAAGGCATGTTCCCCTTAGCGTACTACCCCCATGAAAACCCCTTATGGAGAATGAGTGTTATATATTTACACAACAATTATCTAGAATTTTGTCACAATTTTGATTGGTTTGGAGATGAGCAAAGTATAGCTTTCAAAAACTTTAGTATTATGAGAAATCTGGAAAGCTTTGGGGTGAGATTTCTTGATGGCGATGATGAACAAAAAGGCTTGTCTGAGATAGAGGTGGATTATACCGAGTTACCTGATGGTCAAGAGCCACTTGAATTAGATGAAAAAGAAATAATTATTGAAGAAACTGAAAACAACGAAACCCATGGATTAAAAACTGTTTTAGAAATAGGTGATTACAAAGAAAAAAAAGAAATAGATAACATCTCAGGCGAAGAAATTATCGCAACCTTTGAGGATTTACCTACTTTAAACGAAGGCACCTATGAAGTTCAAATAACCACTGATGCCATTAATATAATTGAGCCGATTCAAGAAACATACGAAATTGAAGTAACCCAATCAGAAACTGAACAGCAATCCATCAAGGAAGATCCGCCTAAAATAAAAAATATTAGTGGAAAAGAAGTTGATGATTATGAAATAAGGTTTGTAGATTCTGAAAATGCCGAACAAGAATCTACAACGCTTGCAGAGCAAAAAGTTCAAATTG
>CAZKUS010000371.1:0-2315 GCA_964556025.1 uncultured Clostridia bacterium
AGAAAATGATAATCATTTTCAATTGTGTAATTCCATCTTACACTATTATAGATAAATTCTCAATAGTATAATGATAACTAGCATTTATAGGGAGGATGATTTCGTGTTTTGGCTAGGTGACAATATAGATACATTGCAAAATTTTCTATTTTTTATATTAGTTATCATGGGCTTTTCACTTATATTTGTTCCCAGATTGAGTTTAATGATGATAAAAGATAAGTTGAATATACTACCATTTTGTAATTTCTCGACGGATTCTACTTACATGCAGTTAGTATTTACAGTGGGTGTGGGGGTTTTGTTTGTAGTAATAGGTATGGTGATAAATAATATTTAATTAAATAGCTATGTAAAATTGGATCTTAACATAATCAATTCAATCGAAGAGTTTAGCTATCAACGACAGAATATAACAGCGCCAATCAAATAAAAAGATTCAGGAATTATTCATCTAATTCCTGAACCTCAGTTAGGACTAGGCCTTTATCGAATCCGCCTCGCTCTTTTTCTTTATTGTTTCGTACCTGTTCTAGCTGTTCATAGCTTATGTTATGGATGTTTTCGGCTAATGCTTTAATCACTTCCATGATATCAGCTAATTCCTCCGGATCTTGAGAATCCATGTATTCATTCATTTCTTCCTGAAGTTTTTTTGTAAGTCTTGATTTAAATTCTTCCTGATCAGAAAGAACATAAGTATTGGCATGAGCATTACTTTTACGAATTATTTCTGGGATTTTGTCCCGTATTAGTTTGTCATATTTTATGGTCATTGTTATTCCTCCTCATCTTCTGGATAGGGAATTACACTTTTTTTGATATTTCTAATACCGCCCCGGGGATGTTTGATATCTTCAACAATTGTATTAACCCATAATCGCTTATTAAAAAAATTACCATTAAATTCTATTAACAAGTGATTATAACAGGAAAACATTAATTAATACAGAATGTAGTAATTAATGTTATTTTAACTTTCTTCACGAGTTTTCCGCCACTATTTTATCAACACAGATTAGTTTACAGATTCTTATAGTATCTATGTTAACATAAATTTAAGTTTGATAGGGGTGTAGATATGTCCATAATTAAAGACTTTGATAAAAGCTTTTCTCAAAGGCAGAAGTCATATAAAATGGTTACTATTTTAGCTATTTTAAAAAACTTAACATCTGAAGGTAACGCTGAATTTGAAAAAGTAGTTGAAAGTTTTCGAGATTTTTATTTAGGTAGATATAAAAGAGGAAAAAAGCCTGAAAAAGATGATGCACCTATGAATGACGCTTCGATTTTGAATAGCTCAAATCTCTCAAGAGTAAAAGATACCATGGGTACACCTATTGAGAGGTTAAGCGATTTTATAGAATATGATTGGGAGACTAGTCAGATTCGATTTCATGACCAGGTATTTAGTGAACTTCAACAAGGTAATATAGAAAATCTTAAAAAATTAGCCTATAAACATCTCCGTGAATATTATAAAAATCTTGATAATCATTGGATTGCTCTTGAGGACCTAAAAGGTTTAGATTATGGATATGCTGTTTCTGCAAATGAGATAGCATCATTATCAGGACAAAACTTGATGAAAGGGATTCACCCCATTGAAAGTCAAGATATTAAATGTACAATTGTTTTATGTACTATTGGGGGACAAGACTATCCTAATGAATGGTTAGATGAAAAAAAGAATTGCTTAAAATATTATCTTGAAGGTCGTAAAGTGGGCGACGAAAAGAGATATAATCAAAATTCAAAATCTAATCAGGCTATAATGAAATCTCAAGAAGAAGGTTACCCAGTACTAGCCTTTGTGAGAGATAATAAAAACTCTTTATTTTATTATGAAGGGGAATTTGTTTTCCATGATATCCAGGAAGATGACAGAGGTCATTCATTCTTTATGTTAAAACGACAATCAAACTCTAATAATTCACACTATAAAGAAGCAATAGATACACCTGAAAAATCTAAACCAACTATAGAGGAAGAAGTATTTGATGCTTATAGTCTCAATCAAATAAGTGATCATGTAATTTCATATGTGAACAATAAAGGGTTTGTTTTTACATCAGAAATGATTAAGAACTATTTATTGTCGTTAAAGTGTAAGCCCTTTGTAATACTTGCTGGAATATCAGGAACAGGAAAAAGTAAATTAGCAGAATTAGTTGCTAATGCTGTTGGTGCCACACGAGAAAATGGACAATTCAAACTTATACCAGTACGCCCGGATTGGAATGATAGTACGGATCTGCTTGGTTATAAAAACTTACAAGGGGATTTTGTGGAAGGAGAATTGACAAAAATAA
>CAZKUS010000372.1:0-2313 GCA_964556025.1 uncultured Clostridia bacterium
CCGATATATAAGACCTTTTAATAAAGTCTGTTTCAACTCTCTATTAGTCTTATTAAAATTTTTCAACTGTTCCTGAAGTGACTTAGAGAAACTATAATATACATAAACGTTATAAAGTCCAACTAAACAGACTACTATTCCTAACACCAATAAAAAATTTACTAGCTCATCCAATTCATTCACTTCCTTTCCGCTATGTTTATTTTTCTTGCTAAAACAAAAAATTGTTAAAAGGTATGATATCCCAATTTATGTGGTTATATACTATTTTTATCTCTTAATTTTTGGTTCAGTTAAAGTTGAATGTTGATAGCAATAAAATTATTAATTGAACAAATTATGCAAGTTCGCCAATACATCTTAACAAGCAAGTAGGAGGATTAAGGCCAAATAACAGGAGGTTATTTAACTACATAAAAAATGAATCCCCCTAACTAGTTATCATAGAAAGGAGATTCAGTAATAACCTAGAATACAACTGAGTTGTTAGCACTTTTAAATACATGATTGTCATAGTTCAAATTTTAGGAGGTATTTTTATGGATGACGAAATACTAAGTTTATCAGTAGGTGAAAAACTTGATTTAGGTGGATTAGAACAAAATCTAGTTTCTAGTAGTGATGGTGCAGTGTTTGAGTTGATGGGTTTGTCTGGTGGGTTTATGCTTATCATTTCATTAGATAAACCGACAGATGAAGAAATAGAAAAGGTAAGAAAAAATAACATTAAAATAGGTTTTCTTAATGATGACAACTATCTATTACCTATGTTTCAAGTTTCGGAAGACTTAACATTTGAAACTTTTTTTGATCCGAACGTTTATCTAAATAAAGTGAATAACCCATTACAGATACTTAAAAAATCAAATATGATGGTAACTATGCTAGTAGATAGTTCTAATTTAGAAATAAAAACTATTAAATATTCTAGTCTACCAACCGACGCTTATGATGAACTTATCGAAACCAGTGAAATAGCATTAAATATGCCCGAGTACTCCGAAAGCTATAATAAATGGACTAATAAACTTCAGAAATTCAGCATCTCTCAGCTTTGGGAGCTTACTGAACATAAAGGAGAAATAAGTTAATCAATAACAAGACTAATCCCTTCACGTTTGCCGGTGAAGGGATTTCTTTATGAGGAAAAGGAAGAAACTAAAGAGTCAGAGGAATCTACAGAACCAGAGGAAAGTGTAAATATTAATACTGCATCACATGAAGATTTACAAGAAATAACCCATATTAGCGAAGCAAGAGCTGATGAAATTATTGAAATAAGACCTTTTGAGACTCACTAGATGGATTAGATGCAGTCACAGTTTATTATCATTTGCTTCTTTCTAAAAATTCTTTAATAGCTTCCCAATACTTTTCACTACCACAGATATCGTTATGACCTTTTCCTTCTATGATCACCTGGGAATTTTCCCCGCTCCATTCTTCGGTTAGTCTTCTAGCATGCTCTGCTGGAACAACACTGTCTCTTTCTGCAGCCAAAGATACCATGGGAGTATCAATAGAAGGTGCTAAGGAAGCTGCATCAAAGGGATGTCTTAAAATTAAAGATACCGGCAAAAAGGGAAATGCGTTTTGTCCAACGCTCTTAATACTATCATATGGAGTTACAAGAATTGATCCGGCAACTTGTCTATGTTTAGCGAGATAAGTGGCTACCCCTGAACCTAGGCTTCTTCCCATTACTATTATTCTATCATTGTCCACATCATCTCTTTTTGAAAAATAATCATAGATTGTGAGAGCATCATTTAATAGATTTTCTTCAGAGGGATTACCTTCACTATCTCCATAGCCTCTGTAATTAATTAATGCAAGGGAATAATTATCAAATTTATGTGCTTCATCAATCATGTGAGATACTTCTTCTGCATTTCCACCAAAGTAAATAATCAGTGGTGACTTCTGTTTGTCCGGTTCTGTTATAAACCACCCTTTGAGGTCAACATTATCAGAAGTTGTTATCTTTATATCCTCAACTTCTTTACCATTAATATCTCCGGAGATATCACTAGGCTGAGGTTGGGGACTAAAAATCACCCATTCTTGGAAGAAATAAAAAAATAATACGATGATCACGTATATTGCTAATATTATACCTATATATTTACCAATGGTTATAAAAATATTTAAATTTAAAAACAAAATTTTACCCTCCCCCAAACTTTTAATTTAGTTGTACCATACTTGAAATTTATGTTCAAATTCCAAAAAGAAGGAATAGAAACAGAATCCCTTCAAAATTATCAATTAGTCATGTTGGATCAAAGAGATAGTCAAATGACTGATGAAATT
>CAZKUS010000373.1:0-2310 GCA_964556025.1 uncultured Clostridia bacterium
CAACTGATTGATGATATAGACAGGGAGGTCTGCACCGGCAACCAGGAAAAAGGTACTTTTCCACCTCCGGGTTCTTCCAGAGACGAGTACAACTTCAGGGATGTTGACAGCATTGGTACTGAGGGAGACGAGTTCACGGTGCTTGTGGAGGGAGCTGACCAGGCCAGAACGATTGAAACGGAATGCGAAGACATCGATAATATTTATCTCTGTGAGGACGAGGAAAGAGATCAAGATATCACCCAGTGTGATCCGCCTGGTGAGGAATTACCTTCGGGAGGTTATTCGTTCATATACAGGGTTATAAACAACGATCTGTACATCATGGAGGAAAGAGAGATAATAGACGAGGGACCGTTTATTTACTATCTATCAAGAGACGCTGGTGACTACGGTCTCAGGTATGTCAGCATATCCGAAGATATTGTTTACAGCCCTGAAAACGAGTATGCAGGAGCCACTACTACTGGAGATTACCAGGGAAGAACCCTGAGTTTCTCAGGAGATCTCAGGATGATAGGATTCGATAGCGGGTCCGTCTTTGGAAACCATACAGATTTTTTCAGCTACGAAAAAACAGACCACTCCACTTCTTCCATTAGACATGGGAAACCCATAAGTGTACACGACCTAGGCGGGATCGGGATGTTGAGAGAGGGAGAGATAGAGGAGGAAAGAGAAGGCGAGTACTGCGGTCAGTGGGTTACCGATGAAAACATAAGGGACATGGCAAGGATAATGTGGGTGGAGGCACGTGGACAGTCAAGAGAAGCAAGGATAGCGATAGGTTACACCGTTCTCAGGACCATGGTCGAGTGGGGAGCCGAAGAAATAGGAGTTGGAGAGGAAGGAATGCCTATTACACGTTACGGCCACGGAGAAACAGGTCAAAAACATATGTACTACGAGGGTACTGAGGAAAGATGGGAAGATATAGGAAGAAACGAATACGGAGAGTTCGAGGAGACAGCTGAACAGGTTCTCAGGTGCGAGGTACCTGATTTAGGGCAAGGTGCCACCCATTACTATTCACCGTATTCCATGCCTGACACAGAAGGAGAAACATATGATTTCATAGAAACCGGCAGTGTGAGTGAAGCAGATGAAACCTTCGATATACTACCAAGTGAAGAATGTCATAACTATATAGGAAGTGAGATCACAAAGGAAGATCTTGTTGAAGAGCTTGTGGAGGGTAGATACAACTACATACCGAGATGGGCCAACCAGAATCTTGCCCAGGTATCAACAGATCATCCATGTTACAGCCCCGCTTTTGATAGAGTTGATGTATCTGAAGTTGGCGAATACGAATTCACGTTTTTCAGAAACGAGGACTGGAAGGACTTCGAGTTTTACGAGCGAGATTTTGGTGAATGGGGAGGTAACGAAGTGTTTTTCGTTAACGGAACGATAACTGGTGAAGAAAAAAGCATATGCATGTATAACTATCTGGACGAAAGATCTTTGGAGTGTATCTCCAATCAGGATGCCTGCAGAGCTGATTTCGTTGGAGACGTAGGTAATCCCGGGGGAGAGGACAACAAGATATTTTTTGGAGACAGATCCGAGAACATCTATCACTGGGACGGAGAGGGAGGAGACCTTGATATGGATGACTGTGCACAGGAGAGCATGGAACACACCGAGGAGTACCAGGTGAGGGATTACGACTGCGGCAATTTTGAGGGAGGCACTCAATACGATATAATCGATATGAGCACCTTTACACAGGTCCCGGGTTCTGAAGGAGAACCCAGAGAAAACGACATGGTAATCCTTGCAAGGGATCAGGATGTGGGACGTGGTCGAGACCCGACATCTATAGGCTACATTAATTTTGAAGATGTCTGCGGTGATGGAGGTCAACGTCTGAACCTCGAGATACTGCATGAGGAACCAGGCATAGTTTCCATAGGTGAAACACTTGATGGTAAAGTACCTTACATAGTTTACAGTACTGAAGGAGAGTACGAGCTCAAGTATTACGATATAGAGGAGGAAGAGGTTGAAACAGTTAAACCTGCAGAAGGCCCTGTAAGAGCAGGATCTTTCTCTGATATAGGAGGTTGATAGCTTGAAAGGCGCTTCAAAAATATTCTGGTCTATTTCGATAGGAATAGCCTCAGTTATAGTTGTTATAGTAATGCTTGGAGCTCTACAGGGAAATATACAGGCTATTATCGGTCAATCAGATGCTATTGATGCTACATTGGCAGGAGCAAGGGTTTCTCAGATGTTTGAGCTTGTATCTTTATCTGCCTCACATGGATACTCTCTGGATCTTGAAAACGAGTTCGAATCCGTTCT
>CAZKUS010000374.1:0-2305 GCA_964556025.1 uncultured Clostridia bacterium
AGTTTGGATTAAAATTTTCCCAGATAAGCCCATGTCACAGAAACCAGCAGAAACCAGAATGGGTGGTGGAAAAGGAACTCCGGAACAGTGGGTTGCTGTTGTAAAACCCGGTAGAATTTTATTTGAAATAGCAGGAGTCCCTAACGAAACAGCAAGAGAGGCCATGAGATTAGCCTCCCATAAGTTGCCCATTAAAACTAAATTTGTAGAACGTGAAGAGTTGGGTGGTGACGCCGATGAAAGCTAAAGAAATCAGAGAAATGACAAACCGAGAATTGGAAACCAAACTTGATGAGTTGAAAGAGGAATTATTTAATCTCAGATTTCAAGTAGCTACAGGCCAAATTGAAAATCCCATGCGACTAAAACATGTGAGGAAAGATATCGCCAGGGTAAAGACTATATTAAGAGAGCGTGAATTGAATATTAGCTAACACTGGTCAAGAGAGGAGGGTTTGTCCCTATGGAACGAAGTAATCGTAAAATTAGAACAGGACGGGTTGTCAGTGACAAAATGGATAAAACTAGAGTTGTAGTAGTAGAAGGTCTAGTTAAACACCCATTGTATGAAAAGACAATTAAGCGCGGGAAAAAGTTTAAAGCACACGATGAACAAGGCGAATCCCGAGAGGGGGACCTGGTTAAGATCATGGAAACCCGTCCGATTTCCAAAGATAAACGGTGGAGAATAGTCGATGTCGTTGAGAAAGCGAAGTTGTAAAAGAGTACTGTGGAGAAAGGAGGCCTATTAGATGATCCAAACAGAATCCACCCTTCGAGTAGCCGATAACTCCGGAGCACGCAAAATCCAGTGTATAAAGGTTATCGGAGCTGGCCAAAAAAAGTACGCTAATATAGGTGATGTCATAGTAGGAACAATAAAAGAGGCAACGCCAGGGGGAGTTGTTAAAAGAGGTCAGGTAGTTAGAGCTGTAGTTGTCCGGACATGCAGCGGCTTAAAGCGCTCAGACGGGTCTTATATCAAATTTGATGAGAATGCATGTGTTATTATAGACGAAAATAAAGATCCGCGAGGGACCAGAATCTTTGGACCTGTAACTCGCGAGTTAAGAGAACAGCAGTATATGAAAATTATTTCACTAGCTCCTGAAGTACTGTAGGTGAGGAGGTGTAACTTAATATGCCACAGGCAAAAATGCATGTTAAAACAGGAGACACTGTAGTTGTCATTTCTGGTAAAGATAAAGGGAAGCGTGGCAAAGTGCTAAGAGCCTTTCCATCAGAACAAAAAGTTTTGGTAGAAGGCGTAAACATGATCAAACGTCACACAAGAGCGTCAAGAGAAAACCCTCAGGGCGGCATTGTTGAACAAGAAGGCCCTGTTTACGCAGATAAAGTTATGGTGTACTGTTCTAAATGTCAAAAACCTGTAAGGACTGGTAGCCAAACTAATAATAAAGACGAAAAAGCACGAGTTTGTAAAAAATGTGGTGTAGAACTGTAAGGTTCAAGGAAAGGAGGCGAGTTAATTGGCGCGTTTATTAGAGTACTATCGAGACGAGGTTAAGCCCCAATTGAAAGAAGATATGGGTTATAAAAATATAATGGAAGTTCCAAAAGTAGAGAAGGTAATTATCAATATGGGTATTGGAGATGCCAAAGACAATCCCAAACTATTAGATAATGCCATGGAAAATCTCACTCAAATAACAGGCCAACAACCTGTTGTTACAAAAGCCAAAAAATCAGTAGCTAATTTTAAAATTAGAAAAGGGATGCCAATCGGCTGTAAAGTCACTTTGAGAGGCGAGAGAATGTATCACTTTTTGGATAAACTAATTAACGTGGCTTTCCCAAGAGTTAGAGATTTCAGTGGTGTTTCTGCCAAAGCTTTTGATGGCCGAGGTAACTACACTATAGGAATTAAAGAACAGATGGTTTTTCCTGAAATTGAGTAAGATGATGTAGATAGAAGACAAGGTATGGATATTATTATTAACACTACAGCGGAAACTGATGAGGAAGGAAAAGAACTGTTGAAATATTTGGGGATGCCCTTTAGCAGTTAGTAAGAAACTTATATGAGGAGGGTGAATTATGGCTAGAAAGTCATTGATCGCCAAGGCAAAACAACGGCCAAAGTTTAAGACTAGAGCTTACAATAGATGTAAAATTTGCGGTCGTTCACACGCTTATTTGAGAAAGTTTGGTATGTGTAGGATATGTTTTAGAGAACTTGCTCATGAAGGCAAGTTGCCAGGTATAAGAAAAGCTAGTTGGTAAAATGAGGAAGGAAGGAGGTCGTGACAATGACAATGACAGATCCTATAGCGGATATGTTGAC
>CAZKUS010000375.1:0-2302 GCA_964556025.1 uncultured Clostridia bacterium
ACATAGCCAGTTGCATCATAATTGATGTATTTTTTAGCTAATTCAACTGCTTCATTTATAGATACACTTTCAGGTATATCATCGATAAAAAGTATCTCACATGTAGCCAATCGCAAAATTGTCAAATCAACCTTGCTTAATCTATCTATTGTCCAATTTTTAGAATATTTATCTATGTATTTATTTATTTTATTTAGATGAGTAGTAGTAAGCTGTACTACATTTTCAAGATAATTGTAATTGACATCATTTAATTGTTCTCTAGCTTCCAAAAAATATTCTTTGTTTGTTTCAAAATTAAAATCATTATTAAATGCCATTTGAAATATAAGTTTCATTGCTGTTTCTCTTGCCAATCGTCTGCTCATACTTAATCCTCCTATACTATACATTTCCTAAACTTCACCACATTTAACTCATCTTTTAGGTGGTAAAAATTTATCAATATAAATGGGTAGTCGTCCCTCCTGGTCCCACATCAAACCAATATAAAAACCTACACCCATTAAGATTAATAACAGTATCCCCTGCCAAAAACCAAACAAAATGAAAATAAGTGCTACAAATAATCCCAGGATAACTCCCAGTATACGCCCAAAATACTGTTCTAATATCTCCAAAATATATTCACGATTCATATCATCACCTCCTGAACTACTTAGCAGGACGAGATGCTTCAGTAGTAATATTTTCAACTAAAACTTTAACTTCTTTTACATTGATGCCTGCTTTAGTTTCAATATTTTCTTTTACTGATTTTTGCAGTTGTTCAGATACTTGAGGTAGTTCAAGATCTGCTAATATTCTTCCTCTTAAATAAATTATTACACCGTTTTCTGCTACTTTTATGTTAGTCTTCACATCTTTAATACCTTTAACTTCATTTTGTGCAACTCTAGAAACCATGCTTTCCAATGTTTGTAATGATATTTTGACTTCTCCAATTTCTGTAGCTTGACTAACAGCCTTTTCCGGTTTTTCTGTTTTAAAGGCTCCCCAGAAAGCTCTTAAAGCCAACAAAAGAAGAATAATGCCAATTATACCTGTTTCAAGCGAACCAGTATAGTATTCAATGCTTGTCCCTATTTGATTAACAACATAATCTACAGGTATGGCATAAATCATAAAAATTACAGCCAAAAGTAAAATTACTAAACCTGAGATAAAAGATACCAAACGATCAGTTAAGTGCATTTTAAACCCTCCTCAATATTATGTTACCCCTTTGAGTACAATTTTATCATATATTATTCTTCATCTGGAAAACGTACTCTTTGTACATAAACATTTACATTGGTAACTGAAAAACCTGTCATATTTTCTATAGCTTCTTTAATTGCTTCTTGTACTGCTTTTGATATTTCTGGAATTTTACTACCGTATCTTACATCTATATTTAAATCAATAGAAACATTACCTTCATTCAAATCCACATTTATTCCTTTTGAATAAGATTTTTTACCAAAAATTTCTCCTATACCTTCAGATATCCCGCCTCCGACATGGTAGATATCTTCTAAATCATTAACGGCTAAATAAGATATAACACCAATCACATTGTTTTCGATCCTGACATGACCTAATTCATTTTTTTCTGCCATAGTATGAGATCCTGATTCCATATGTATACACCTCCCTAATTCTAATAAATATATTCGTGATAGTTCTCCAAAATCCTTTTTATTGCTAATATCTGTTTATTTTTATTGTTTTCTTTTTAAAACTATCTATGCTGAATTACTTTAACATTAGTTTTTGGTAAATTTGCATTTTCGCTAACAATTTCAGTGATTTGCATTACTTCTGTTTCTTCTAGTTCTTCAGTTTTTACTACTATATTGGCAGAATCCTCTCCGTAAAAGAATATTGCATCTTCATATCCGTTAGCTCTAACTAGATTTTCAATAGTCATCTCTTTTTCTTGTATAGTCATTAAATCTAATAATTCAGATTCAACTTCTTGTTTTGTCTCTTGACTAGTATTAGGATTATCTAAAAATTCATTTAATCTTTCTATTTCTTTAGATCTAACTCTATCTCTTTGTAACCTATATTCTACAAAAAAGTCTCTATCATCTTCAAGTTCCCAATTATCTTTTTTGTTCGGTGGTAAGATATCAAATGCATCATTATCTTCGTTTTCTTGGATAAAGTTATCTTCATTAATTGTAGATTTTTTATTTTTTTTCACATCAGTTGCCTCAAAAGCATCCTTTTTCTTGTCTGCAACATCATCTTCTTGTATTATTTCTACTTCCTCCATCTGAGTATCAATATTAATTACCCAAAAAAACACTGAAAT
>CAZKUS010000376.1:0-2301 GCA_964556025.1 uncultured Clostridia bacterium
GTAATTGTTTATAAATTTCGTATAAATTATAACTTTTTCCAGTGACAACTTTCTGTCAAAAAAAATGCCCCAATTGAAAATTCAATCAGAGGCTCAACAATATGTTTTCATTCAAACTAAAACATAAACCAGAACTTCCCAGAGTCAAATCCTTCTGGTAAAATATAAAAGTGTAATGTAATCTTTTCTTGGCGGGTGATCTTAATGGCAAGTAAAAAGGGATTTGGCAAAACATGGTGGGGAAATCAATGGCTGGAAGCTCTAGATAGAATAAGTAAAGACGTTACACGTCTTCCTAGAGGGAGAAACTACGCTCGAAAAGGCGCAGTCCTTGATATAAATATCAAAAAAAGTGGGAAAGTAACTGCCCTAGTTTCCGGACGTCGATCGACCCCTTATAAAATAAAACTCAATCTAGACTTTTTATCACAAAGCAAGCAAGACACCTTAATAGAAATTATCAAAAATGATATCCAATTAGCCACTCGGCTTAATAAGGGAGAATTACCCGAGAGTTTGTTAGACAGCTTACACAGTGAAGGTATCAAATTACTTCCAGAGTCTTGGTCAGAGTTTGATGCTTACTGTTCTTGTCCTGACTGGGCCAATCCCTGTAAACACTTGGCTGCAGTAGTTTATTTATTAGCTGCTGAAATAGATAAAGATCCTTTTATCATATTTAATTTACGAGGAATAGATGTAGATGAATTGATGAAAGAAGTAGGTGTGGAACAGACAAATGTCGCTACTAATTCGCTTGGCCAAGATTTACATAAAAATGAATTTATGCATATAGATTTCAATAATTTCAATACTGTTCGCAATGATCAAAATGGTCAAGATAATTTCGAAACGATTAATTCTGATCATAATTCTGATACTCCTGATATTAATGATTTCCCTGATCTCAGCGAAATCGCTAGCTATAATATTTCAAATGAAATCTTGTCTTTCTTGTCGGATCATCCTTTATTTTATCCAGGTAAAAAAGACTTTAAGAATGAGTTAAATAAAGTTTATCACTCTGTTGCTAGAGAAGTAAGATCTTTAGAAACATCTTTGTTTGAAAATCAAGAACATGATACCCCGCAAAAAGACAGTTTCCCTACTCATATATACTTATTCGTTCGATCGAATTTCAATAATAACCCGGTATATGATAGTTATTTTTTCATACCAAGTGAAGAGCCAATACCTCAAAAATTAATTAATCAAAGTACAAAAACTAGTAGAATGGTCCCCTTAGGAACCAATCAAAACAGTGATAATCAAAATAATCTTGAACATTTACCTAAAAGTAAAATGCAGGGATACAGTCTCCCTGCACCATTATTAATAGACTATCTTTTTGAGCTATCCCTATCGAGCTTTCAACATTCTAATAACAATCTAGCTAGGTTTATGGCATTAGCCAGTGCTACAGCGCAAGCTATGGCCCATGGAGGTAGATTTATTCCCAATTTAGTACCACAAGAAGAAGGCCAATATATAATATTATACGAACCCTTTATTAGAAGTAATTACGCAGCAGAAAAAGCTGTTTTTCAACTTACTTCATTGATTCCAGAAGATTTGCTTTTTAATAAAAACCAAGATAAATTACTTTCTGGATTTCAAGGTGTTAAATATTTTTTATCTCTTTTATTAACACGACTAGTTCATAGATTTTCTAATAATACATCTCAGAAAAAAATAGATAGAATGTTTTTCAAAGGAGATATTTACACTATAGAAAATTTTCAAGATACAACAAATCCACAGGTTATTAGTCGCTGGTTGGATGAATTGAACATCCATCCCAAAAGAATATATCCTGTACTGCAAATAGAAATAGATGATGATGACTTTTATCTAGATGTACTAGCTGAAAATAGACAATCATCTTCTCATGAGTTCATGAGTCTAAGTGATCTCTACACCACTAACAGGGAAAAAGTGCTTTCACTACCCACGTCTCAAGTAAAATATGAGGTTGTAAGTCAGTTATTGCTATTATCAGAGCGTTTTGAACCACTTAATGAATTAATTTCCGATCATGAGGCCAAACCAATTCAGCTGAGTTCAAAGGAAATGCTGCAGTTTCTTAAACAGGTTGAGGGAGTTTGTAAGTTTCTCAATATACGGGTTATGATTCCCAAAGAACTTCGTAAAATGGCAAAACCTGAAACAGCACTCATAGGAGATACACAAGATCCTAGTAGTGAAGCTTATTTGAGTCTCGAAGAATTGACAAAGTTTTCCTATCAAGTGGCTGTTGGAGATACCACTATCAGTCCTGAAGAGTTTAGGAAATTAGTAGAA
>CAZKUS010000377.1:0-2281 GCA_964556025.1 uncultured Clostridia bacterium
GGCAGGACTTATACAAACGCTGAAGTAGTTGCCAGGGAAGTGAAATTTTTGGATAAGAAGGATTCACCTGTAGATCCTGATTTAAAACGCAACGCTAAAGAAGAGAGTGAACATGAATTTAAAAATGATAGAGAACCTAATATTGACCTGGATGATAATAACGAGAAAGATGAGTTTGAAGATATAGGAGCAGATGAAGAGATAGAGGTACCTTTTTAGTTAATTACTGACTGATAGTAGTGGGACTGCTTTAATTTATTAGGTGGTCCCACTTTAAAATTATATATCCTCACGTAAGGAGTGTGGGTGAAATGAAGTCCATTAATCAGCTCAATAATCAACAAATAAAAGCTGTACAAACTACAGGACCTTTGTTAGTGTTATCTGGGCCAGGTGCTGGGAAATCGCTAACTTTAACTCACAGGGTGAAATATTTAATTGAAGATAAAAACATTAACCCTGCAAGTATACTTACTTTAACCTTTTCGAATAAAGCTGCTTCAGACATGAAGGATAAATTAACCGAGTTGATAGGCAATAAGGAAATAATAGACAATATCTGGCTGGGTACCTTTCATGCTACAGGTTTAAGGATATTAATGGATCACTTGAAGGAGGTAGGTTATAGCTCTAATTATTTAATCTATGACAATGAAGACGCTAAAGAAGTAATTAAGGAAATAATTGAAGTAAATGATTTAGACAGTGAGATATTTAATCCTGATATTATATTTAACACTATCCAGGAGGCTAAGAGAAAGTTGATTAATCCTGAAGACACCAATGAAAAGCTGGCTTTTGTCTACAGAAAATATGAGAGGAGATTGAAAAATAATAATGCTTTTGACTTCAATGATTTAATTAAGAAAACAATTGAGTTATTTACTAGTAATAAAGATATTCTCAATTATTACCAGGAAAAATTCAAATATATCCTAATAGATGAATTTCAGGATACCAATTCCAGCCAGTATTTATTGACTAAACTATTGGCCAGACCAGAAAATAATTTATTTGTCCTAGGAGATTCTGACCAGAATATCTTTTCATTTCAGGGAGCTGATATTACCAATATATTAGACTTTGAAGAGTATTATCCTGAAGCAACGATAATTAAATTAGAACAGAATTACAGGAGCACAAAA
This sequence comes from uncultured Clostridia bacterium, assembly GCA_964556025.1. Taxonomy (GTDB): domain Bacteria; phylum Bacillota; class Natranaerobiia; order Natranaerobiales; family Natranaerobiaceae; genus Natranaerobius. Next base: position 1,146 of record CAZKUS010000377.1, read on the forward strand.
AATATAATTAAAGCCGCACAGAGTGTAATTAAAAATAACTCACAGAAAAAAAAGAAATCAATATTCACCAATAATAGAAAAGGTCCTCCTCTGACTTTATACAAAGGCTACAATCCTCAAAGTGAAGCTAGATTTGTGGCCAGGAAAATAAAAGAGTTAAATACAAAAAATTATGATTATGAAGATATAGCTATCTTTTACCGCACTCATTATCAGGCAAGTTTAATAGAAGATTTATTTATTAAGCATAATATACCCTATCAAATAGTTAATAAAACTGCTTTCTGGGATAAGAAGGAGATAAAAGATTTATTGTCTTATTTGAAAGTAATTGTTAATCCCATGGACAGTATTTCCCTGAAAAGAATCATGAAATTGAAAAGCAATGAGATAGGTAATACAACTATAGATAAATTGCTTAATTACAAAAATGAAAATCAAACAACTATGTTGGAAACATTGGAAAAAGCCAAAGAAATAAAAGGTATCGGCAGGAGGAGATATGATAATTTATTGAATTTCAAGGAATTATTTCAGCAATTGCAGTCTATTAGTGAAAAAGATATCTCATTAATTAAAAAAATGGAATTAATGAATGAACAGATCGGTTATCGAGAGCATTTAAATAAATATTTTGATAATTCAGCAAAGAGAATAGCTAATTTAGAAAAATTTCTGGAGATAGTTGATGATTATAGTCAGGATAAGAATATCAGTAATATTCATCAATTATTATGTAATTTATACGTAATTAGAAATAAGGATCTGGATGGTGATGGAGAAAGTGATAATAAAGTTAAATTAATGACTGCACACAGGGCTAAGGGGTTAGAATTTAAAGTAGTATTTATTATTGGCCTGGAAGAGGATACTTTTCCTCATTACCTTAATAAAGACGAGAATAGTATTGAAGAAGAAAGGAGATTATTCTATGTGGCTATGACCAGAGCTGAAGAAAAATTGTTTTTGACTCACTGTAAGAAAAAAGAATTCAAAAATGAAATGGTTACAATACAACCTTCAAGGTTTTTAGAAGAGATACCTATTCAATATTTAAAGAATATTAAAATTGCTTAATAAAGGAGGTAATTAGATATTAAATGGTAAGAAATAAGAAAAGTTGTTATAACTGTCAG
>CAZKUS010000378.1:0-2278 GCA_964556025.1 uncultured Clostridia bacterium
TATATCAAAAAATTATTGGACAACCCTTAAAGTATAAAAATTTAAGCGCGGTTGTTACAGGCCTGTTATTCGCTTTTACACTTTCCCCTTCTACACCAGTTTATGCTGCTGTAATTTCTGTGGCTTTTGGTGTAATAATTGGTAAAGAATTATTTGGAGGACTAGGTAAGAACTTATTCAATCCAGCACTTTTAGGAAGACTTTTTTTAATTTTTGCGTTTCCAGATGCACTATCACCTTGGGAGTCTAGGGTAGATACTGTGAGTACAGCAACACCATTAACAGATTTTTGGGACACAGGGGAAGCAGTTCCTGTTTCTGACGCATTTTTAGGTCAAGTACCGGGTTCTTTAGGCGAGATATCAGCTTTATTGTTGCTAGTTGGAGGTCTTTACTTAGTATATAAAAACTATATTAGATGGAGAATCCCTGTTACTATTCTGGTTACTATACTAGGGTTTTCTCTGATTATGGGGGATAATCCCTTATTTCATCTTTTCACTGGTAGTGTAATAGTAGGGGCGTTTTTCTACGCTACTGATCCTATGACATCTCCACGTTACCATAAGGGTCAAATAATCTTTGGTGTGGGAATCGGACTGATTATAATGATAATGAGATTTTGGGGATGGCTTCCAGAAGGTGTTGCTTTTGGTGTATTAGTGATGAATATGTTTGTGCCATTACTAGATAAACATTTTAAACCTGTACGATCTAACTAGATGAGTAGAGATAAATGGAGGTGTATAATAATGATTGCCGACCCTGTGTTTAGAGTTGTAAGCTTAACTATTGGTATGCTGATTTTGGGTTTCGGTTGGTATCAAGTAAAATCTGCAAAGAACTCTGATACTGGATCAGATGACAATAAGTTAAAACAAAAGGTCAAAAAAGAGGGGATTCATATATCAGTTATTTTTGCAGTCCTATATATGGTAATTATCTTAGGATTAACAGAGTATATCTGATTTCAGCTATCAACTATAATAGTGTGAAAAAGGGTTATGACCACCTTTTTTCACGCTATTTTTTATGTTAGTATATCTCAAGTAGCAGGTATATGGAATAACTTACTAATTTAAACCTAGATCAGGAGTGAATAGGATGACTGATAGTAAACTAGAAAGTCAATTGGTAAAAAAGTCTCTCTATGTAACATTACTATTTGCTTTATTTTCGTTTATTTTGGGTCTGATATTTCAGTCACAAGTTATAATTTTTGATGGTTTATATTCACTTATTGGAGTAGGAATAACATTTTTTTCACTATATGCTGTTAAATTTACCAGTGAAGAAGATTGGCAAAGTTTCCCTTTTGGCAAAGATATTGTAGAACCGTTAGTCATTGTTATTAATTATTCTATTATTTTACTATTGGTATTAGCTTCTTTAATTAATGCGGTTATTACTATAATTCAGGGTGGTCGGGAAATACTATTAGGTCCTAGTTTGATTTATACTGCAATAAGTACAGGGGCCTGTTTAATCATGTTTTTGTATTTAAAAAAACATGGTTCTAAAATAAATTCTTCCTTTATAAATGTGGAAGCGAATCAATGGTATATGGATACTTTGGTAAGTGGTGGTATTTTAGTAGGTTTTATTGTAGCTCTGGTTTTTGATAATATTTCGGAACTTCAACCATTTGTGTCATATATTGACCCTATTATGTTAATCGTTATTTCAGGTTATTTCATGAAAGTTCCATTGACTGAAATTAAAAGTTCTATGAGAGAGATTTTATCAATGCCCCCTGACAAAGAAATTAGGCAGCAGGTCAATCAGGCAGTAAAGGTAGTAGTAGATCAGTATCAATTTAAAGACTATTATTTAAGGGTTACTAAAGTAGGAAAAACTTTAAAGTTAGAATTAGATTTTGTTGTGAAAGAAAAAGACAGGGAAATGACTGTTTTTGAGCAGGATCAGATACGTGAGGAAATATCTGAGCAGTTAGAGATAATTGAATATCAGAAATGGTTAACTATCTCTTTCACTCGTGACTATAAATGGGCAGTTTAGGTCATTACTGCCCATTTAATGATGTATTATCAAAACCGCATAATACGTTCACTTGAAGTGTTTATTGCTAATCCACATTCAACTTAAACTGAGCCAAAAGATAAGGGCACTAATTTATAAGTTCTGTCTTTAAATCGGGCGACTTTTTTATAGCCAATTTGCTGTAGTAAGTTTAAGATAGATGGATAGTTTTTTCCTACATCTTTGGGATAGTGTGCATCTGATGCAAGAGTTATAGGAATATTTGCTTCATAAATAA
>CAZKUS010000379.1:0-2276 GCA_964556025.1 uncultured Clostridia bacterium
GGCAGGTTGAGCTGGACTAGGTGCTGCTTTAGGAACAGCTCCCGATTGACTGCCTGTTAACTCGTCTACTTCTTCCACTTCTACTTCATAGCTGGCACCTTCAATAGTGATTTTAAACAGCTGAACAGAATCAGTACCATTATCGTTTTTAGCTGCTGATTTAGTTGATTTATCTGTTTTATTTGAATTAGCAGCATTTGATCCCGTATTACTACTATCATCTTCCGAATCATCGGTTTTAGTTGTGGAGTCACTTGTGGTGTCACTTTCTGTCTCTTTATCGACACCATTTTCCCTTTGTTTAAAAAAGTCCAGAGCTACCTGAGGGAATAGGCAGTATGACAGAAGATCTTCTTCCGATTTATAATAGTCGCCCAATTCTTCTTTGGCTTTAGGGAGCATAGGTTCTAATTGATCGGCAGGTCGCCCTTGTATTTCCTCTATTCCGTTGAGTATTTGTTCTTTGATTTGATCAGATATTTCTCTAGGAGGTGTTCCATAATAACCGGCTACATAGTTCTTTACTTCTTGGGGCACCATTTTATAACGCTCACCTGAAACCACATTCATAACTGCCTGTGTCCCCACGATTTGACTGGTCGGTGTCACCAATGGCGGATACCCAAGTTCTTCACGGACTTTTGGCACTTCGTCGAGCGCATCCTGATATTTATCCACAGCCCCCAGATCTGACAACTGGGAAGCCAGATTAGACAACATTCCCCCTGGGACTTGATAAGTCAGTACATCAGCATCAACAACGACGGATACTTTAGAATGGTGTTTATATTTTTCTTTAATTTCTTTGAAATAACTAGTTACTTGCGATAATGCTTCCATATCCAAGTTAGGCTCATGTCCGGCATCTGTCAGCATAGCAATCAGGCTTTCTGCCGGTGGTTGAGATGTAGACAAAGCGAATGGTGAAATGGCTGTGTCGATGTTGTCAGCACCCATTTCTGCAGCTTTATAATAAGTAGTGGTTGCCATGCCACTGGTAGAATGACTATGAACACCTACTGGAATATCGACGTTTTGCTTCAGTTCTTTAATTAAATCACTAGCTGTAGAAGGTGATAACAAACCTGCCATATCTTTGATACAAATAGAATCACAGCCCAATTCTTTAAAATGGTTTGCTAATTGGATAAAATCATCATTACTGTGTACAGGACTGATGGTATAGCTAATGGCGCCCTGAGCATGTCCACCCTCATCTTTTACTGTTTTGATAGCTTTTTCCATATTGCGAATATCGTTCAATGCATCAAAGATTCTGATAATGTCCATTCCATTGGCCAGGGTCTTTTTGATAAAATCCTCTAATACATCGTCAGGATAATTTTTGTATCCCAAAATGTTTTGACCTCGAAGCAGCATCTGTAGTTTCGTGTTCTTCACATGTTTACGAATAGTTCTAAGGCGTTCCCAAGGATCTTCATTGAGATATCTCATGCAGGTATCAAAAGTGGCCCCACCCCACATTTCCAAGGAGTAGTATCCGACTGAATCAATGGTTTCCAATATAGGGAGCATATCTTCTGTAGTCATTCTGGTGGCAAATAGAGATTGATGACCGTCTCTTAGAGTTGTATCTGTGATTCTAACACTCATAGTAATTCCTCCTAACAGGTAAAGTTTTTAATTTCATCTAAACTATTGGTTCAGTTTAAGTTGAATCAAAATAAGCATTCAGAGTGAAACTGAAGTTTTATTGCTGTCAACAACAGAATATAACAACGCCAAACTCTTAAATACAAGATATAACAACACCTATGAATAAACTTTTTCAACCCGAGTTACACGGTAGTTGTTATCTAATCCTTTTGCCTTAATAATTGCAGCAACTATAGCTGACACTTGCTGTTCGCTTAATTTTCTTGCAGATTGGGATTGTGTAGTGAGGTCTTCACTTTTTGTACTAGTTGAATTTTGGCTACTCGGTTGTGAAAATATTTTTCCAATGGACCAAACTACAGTAAATAAAAAACCCAATAATAGCATAACCATAAAAAAACCAAACACAGCGACTCGAATTCCCAACATAAAATCATCGGCAGCAAACTCCATTAACTCACCTCCGCTCTAGTTGTCAGAATTTTTTACCTTTTAACAATTATGTGTGACCCATTAATCTGGATCACACATAATATCTAACTACTGCAATAATGAAATTCTGTTTACTAATATTGTGATTACAAGTATTTTAAACTTAGGCTGTGTTAAAGTTGAATGTTGATAGCAATAAACACTTCAAGTGAACGTATTATGCTGTT
>CAZKUS010000380.1:0-2270 GCA_964556025.1 uncultured Clostridia bacterium
ATCAACATTATCTTCTAATGGTTTATTACGAACATGGACTTTCAAAATCTCTTTACGCCCGTTTAGGTCAGGTGCATTGACGGTTATCTGTCTATCAAAGCGTCCTGGCCTATATAAAGCCGGATCCAAGATATCTGATCTGTTAGTAGCGGCCATAACAATAATACCTTCATTGACATCAAAACCATCCATCTCAACAAGTAACTGGTTCAAGGTCTGCTCTCTTTCGTCATGTCCACCGCCTAAACCTGCACCGCGCTGTCTACCGACAGCATCAATTTCATCAATAAAAACAATACATGGAGAATTCTTTTTGGCATTTTCAAACATATCTCTAACTCGTGAAGCTCCAACTCCCACAAACATCTCCACAAAATCTGAACCACTGATACTGAAAAATGGCACTCCAGCTTCTCCAGCTACAGCTTTCCCCAGTAAAGTTTTACCTGTACCAGGCGGTCCGACTAATAAAACACCCTGGGGTATTCGAGCACCTAAGTCAATGAATTTTTGCGGTTCTTTTAAGAATTTAACAACTTCCACTAATTCTTCTTTTTCTTCTTCAGCTCCTGCTACATCATCAAAACTGACATCTGACTTTTGATCACCTTCATGTAATTTGGCTTTACTCTTACCAAAATTCATCATCTTACCGCCGCCGCCACCTTGAGATTGCTGCATAATAAAGAAAAATATAGCAATCAAAAGTACAAAAGGAATAATATAAGTAAATACCGAGGCCCACCATGGTGGTCCCGGAACTTCATGATCTTTGATATCCACATCGTACTCACGTAACATCTCAACTAATTCCGGATCACCGGGTTCTCGAGTGGTAAAGGTGGTATCATCAGTTAAAGTACCTTCAATATCCCTTTCAGTAATATCTACGCGGTCTACTTCACCAGATTCTACTTTTTCAACAAACTCATTATAAAGCAGTTCCTCTTCTATATCCGGTTCCTGGCTTAATTGCTGTACAATCCCAACTACAATCATTAGTATCAACAGATACAGTACTGCCTGTTTAGTAAAACGGTTCAACTAGAGCCCTCCTCTCTGAAACACAACTGTACAATATATGCATCATGGTATTTTATCATAAAAATTCAATAGAAACAATAGTCAAAGCTTGACTCGCCAAATACTTTCACCATTAATAGCTTAAAACTGTTATATTTTGTTACTGATAACTGTAACACATCTGTATTATTTTAGTGGATAATCACTCTTCAGGTAGTACATAAACTGCCGGCAAACCTCGATAATTTTCAGCATAATCTAAACCGTATCCGACTACAAATAAATCAGGAATTTCAAACCCTAAATAATCAGGGGTTAAATCAACTTCCCTACGTTCTGGTTTATCCAACAATGTGCAAATTTTCAAAGAGGCAGGCTTTCTTGTAGACAAAGTTTCCAATAAATAATTTAATGTCAAGCCTGTATCCACTATATCTTCCAAAATCAAAACATGTTTGTCTTCTATACTTGTATCTAAGTCTTTCAATATCCTGATAATTCCACTGGATTTGGTGCTAGCTCCATAACTTGAAACTGCTAAAAAATCAACTTCATTGGGGATTTCTAGTTCCCTCAATAAATCAGCAGCAAAAACAAAAGAGCCTTTTAATACACAAATAGCTATTACCTCTTTACCTTGATAATCTTGAGAAATTAGCTTACCAAGTTCAGATACTTTTTCTTTAATTTGGTCTTCGCTTATCAATTTTTCAAACTTTGACTGATCAATATTATCCAAAGCAACGCCCTCCCTTGTTTGATTAAATTAGTCTGATTTTATTGGACAAGCCTTTAGTGATAAAATTTTACTGGTGTTTGAAGTTACTTTATAATTATCATTTATTCTGTAACCTACTACCCAAACTATTTCATCTCTATTAGTTACTAATAATGGAATTTTATCCCTATAAGCCTGTGGGACTTTTTCATCAATAAAAAAATCCTTCAATTTTTTATTTGAATTCATCCCTAAAGGAGTGAACTTATCTCCTACTCGCCTGTTTCTGATTTGAAGGGGAAAATCCAGCTTATCTAAGTCCAATTGACTCCAATTGCATTCATAATAATTATAGTAGTAATTCAATAAATAGTCTATATTTGCCTCAGTTATTTTTTGCACTTTGCTTGTAAACCACAAATCATTTAAAGGCCAGTAAACTGGATTAGAGCAAGTGAATTCAACTTCTCGTGGCCCCACTTCAATATTGCCAGTAGATAAGACCAGTAATTTTTCTGCAGTTCCTTTT
>CAZKUS010000381.1:0-2267 GCA_964556025.1 uncultured Clostridia bacterium
CCCATTCTGGGGCCGGTGGCTGCGCGCCCAAACCGATAAAAGATAATCCTGCCGCAGACAGAATAGCCATGGCCACACCTAAAGTAGCTTGTACAATTATCGGAGCTAGAGCATTGGGAATGATATGCTTAACAATGATCCTGCTGTTTTTAGCGCCCAACGCTTGAGCTGCCTCTACAAATTCTTCCTCTTTCAAAGTCAGTACCGACCCCCGAACAATTCGGGCAAATTGGGGAATAAATCCAATCCCTACGGCAATAAATAAGTTGGTCAGCGAAGGCCCGATGGCACTAACGATGGCAATCGCCAACAAAATAGGTGGAATGGACAAGATTATGTCCACAATCCGCATAACCACATTATCCACTAAGTGTCCGAAATATCCCGCTACAGCACCCAAAAGACTCCCTGACGCCAGGGAAATAGCTATAGCTATAAAACCTACCTGAATTGACAGTCGAGTTCCGTAAATGATCCTGCTCATAATACATCTTCCCAAATGATCTGTACCCAGGAGAAAATCAGAAGACGGCGCCTCATTGACAGATTCATAATTTTGATCAGCATAATCGTAAGGAGCAATTACATCTGCAAAAGCGGCCGTTACAAAGAGTATCAAAACCAAAAATAGGCCTACCATAGCCGATTTATTTCGCTTCAGCCGCCGCCAGGCCTCAGCCCATTGACTGCGACCCACCTCTTCTGTTTTATGCTGTTCTGTACTTTCCGTGACAGAGGTATTATTTTGGGTCTTAGTATCTGCCATGCCACATCTACCTCCTTAAAATGCAAAAATTGAAACATATATCCTGTACCAAGGTCAAACTGCCATTATTACTGATACTGTGCCTTGATGCGCGGATCTAAGAATGCGTAGAATATATCTACCAATAGGTTTACTAACGAGAACACGATGGCAATAAATAGTACGCCACCCTGTACCACTGTAAAGTTCTGCTCACGAATACTGTCCACTATCAATCTTCCCAACCCGGGAATGGAGAAAATAGTCTCTGTCAACACAGCTCCACCCAACAAGAATCCAAACTGAAGTCCGATAACAGTAACCACAGGAATTAAGGCATTTTTAAGCGCATGTTTTACAATTACCGTTCTTTCATTAAGACCTTTGGCTTTAGCAGTGCGAATATAATCCTGGCGCAGTACTTCCAACATGGATGACCGCGTCATCCTGGTAATCAGTCCGGCACTGCTCGTCCCCAGAGTTACTATGGGAAGAACAGCGTGCATCCAGGTATCAAAGCCCGATGATGGGAAAATGGGAAATACCACCGCAAACAACAAGATGGCCATCATACCCTGCCAAAAGTTGGGTAGTGATACACCCAAGAGAGCACCTACCATGGTCACATTATCAATGGTAGTATTTTGACGGACTGCAGAAATTATTCCAGCGGGTATACCTATGATTACAGCCAGGATAATGGCACCTGCTGACAATATCAAAGTGTTAGGAAAGCGTGCCATAATTTCCGTTATTACCGGCCTACCCGTAGTCAAGGAAAAACCAAAATCTCCCTGGATAATATCTGTTAGGTAATTAAAAAACTGCTGAAAAAATGGCAGGTGCAGACCCATCTCTTGACGGAGCTGTTCAACTTGATGTTCCGGCGCTTGTTCACCTAACAAAATCAGTGCAGGATCTCCAGGAGTGATGTACATAATAGTGAAAACTATGAACACGACGCCCAGAAGAACAGGAATCAGTTGGAGGAGTCGATTAAATATATACTTATGCATACAAGTTTTCCCTCCCTTTTGTAAGACCTATAGAGCAAACAAATATAGAATTTACAATCACCAAAAAATGACTTTCTATATTGCAAAAAAGCGACTTTACTATTTTAAATTATTATACTTTTTCTTTCCATAAAGAGGCCATGGAATTAATCCATGGCCTCCTATGCCAAATTCACAAATCAAAGACCAGATTACTCTTCAATAGTTACTTCAGATAGATCGTGATGGCCTGCTGGATTAATTGTTAAGTTATCTACATAGTCTCTTGTACCTACAGCTTCTTCGCCTACCTGAGTAAAGATCCAGGGCGCTTCTTCAGTGATGATTTCTTGAGCTTCTTCATAAATTTCTGCTCTCTCGTCTTCTTCAAAAGTTTCGCGTCCTTCATCGAGAAGTTCATCTACCTCTTCATTATCATAGAAAGTTCTGTTACCGGCAGCACCATGCTCGTCACTGTGGAATAGGGAATACAATCCGTAGTCAGCATCACCAGTTACGGAAACCCA
>CAZKUS010000382.1:0-2262 GCA_964556025.1 uncultured Clostridia bacterium
ATCTCTGGACTTTGAATCTAATGAATCTATTTTTAATTCTATTCCTATCTCTTGTAGATCTTCTCTTAGTAATTCTGCCATTCGCACTTCCTCTGTATCATCACCCACTATGAGAGTGATAGTTAGTTCGTCGTCATCATCTAAAACACCGGCATCTTTTAGTAGCTCTTCAGCCTTCTCGGGATTGTGATCATACTCTGGAACGTCAGGGTTGTACATGTAGTGATCAGGGGGAAGTAGGCCCATATTTCCTGGAACTCCTTCACCTCGCCCTACAGTTTCCACAATATTTTCCCTATCGATGGCATAAACTAGAGCTTGTCTCACCTGTTGATCGGATAGTTCTGACACTTTATCCATATTTAAAAGTAAACGATAGCCCCACAAACCTGGTCTTTCAACTACTTCATAACTGGAATTATCCTCGAATTGTGGTAGTACATCTACGGGTATTTCTGCCAGGTCTATATCATTATTTTGTAGAGCCATGACTTCATCACTGACAGGTTCATAGCGAATTTCATCTACTAATGGTTCTGGTCCCCAAAATTCGTCGTTAGATGTATATTGATAAGTTCCGTGTTCTTCACTGTAGTCTTGTAACTGATAAGGTCCTGTTCCAATAAGGGCCTCTGCTTCAGTAAACTCTTCCGGGTTTGAAACATCTTTCCAGATATGTTCTGGAATAATTCTGAGTCTACCTACTGCCTCTACAAAAGGGGCAAAAGCTTCGGATGTTTTCATGGTAATTTCATGTTTATTATTAACAGAAATATCTTCTAATAGTTCAAATACCATGGGTTCATTGGAAACAGGGGGATGATCTTGATAGTAATTCAAAGAAAACTTCACATCTTCAGCAGTTAAATCTTCACCGTCCTGCCATTGAATGTCTTCCCTTAACTTAAAGGTGTACTCAGTGCCATCCTGGGAAATCTCCCACTCTTTTGCAAGCCAAGGAATGGGTGCATTTTCTCCTCGTTCGAGTAGTGAGTCAAATATTAGCTGCATCTTACTGCGCGCCGGTCCTCTGGCATAATGAGTAAAGGGCTGGGGATAGCCATCATCGCCACCTTCTAAACTAATGACTACTGGTTCCCTATCTTCTTTTTCTTTCTCATTTTCTTGCTCATCATTTGCAGTTTGTTCAGATGTTTCTACTCCACTCTCATCATCCATGTCAGAATCTTGACACGCTGTTGACAGAGTTAAAAATAGCATTAAAGCTATTACAATTGATAAAGCTTTTTTCATTTTAAAAAACCCCCCAGCAATTTAATTATTGGCTGTGCTAAAGATGTAAAATTGAAGAATTCAGCTATACAATAACAGAATATAACAGCGCTCAATTCTAAATAGTAAATTTATTAAGCCCCTGTGATACTTTGCTGAACAGATGTCGATTCAGGTTCTTTGAATTTTTTAGCAGAAGAACCCTGATCGGTGATTTCACCATTTTTGAGTATATACACGCGATCGGCAACCTTTCTAGCTAAGGATAGATCGTGGGTTATATACAGTAAGCTAAAGCCTTCTTGATTTTGTAATCCTTTTAAAATTCGCAGTATATTTGCCTGAGTAGATACATCCAGCATGGAAGTTATTTCATCGGCAATTAGTAATTTGGGTTCCATGATTAAAGCTCTAGCTATAGCTAAACGCTGTCTCTGTCCTCCACTTAGCGTAGAACACCATCTGTTTAAAAAGCTGTCATCACTAGGGAGCTGTACTGCTCGCAACACTCTTTTGCAATCGTTTTTCCTCTGATCTGAATCTCCTATTTTGTTAATTTTTAACGGCTCTGTAACAGTTTCTAAAACTGTTAATCGATGGCTGATAGAACTGTAGGGATCTTGTAAAACTAACTGCATCCCTTGCTTTCTGGTGATGGCCCAATTATCTTGGACCTGTTGATTTAAAAATTCTATCTTCCCTCTGTCACAACTTGTGAAACCACAGAGCATTTGAGCCAAAGTGGATTTTCCTGAACCCGAAGGGCCGATCAAGGCTACAGTTTCTCCATGTTTAATATACATATCGACATCAGAAACAGCTGTAATCTCTTCTTTTTCTAGTTGAAAAGATTTCTTAAGCTGCTGAGCGCGTAAAATATTAGTAATTCCGCCTTGATGGCACAGTACTTCATGATCGTCGGTTTTCTTTATCCTAGGAGGTCTGGAATTTGTACATTTTATAGTAGCTTGAGTGCATCGAGATGAAAAAGCACATTGTTCTTCATCGGAAGCTTTTAAAGTGATATCA
>CAZKUS010000383.1:0-2254 GCA_964556025.1 uncultured Clostridia bacterium
TCTTTAACATCAGCTATCAAAACATCGTTATTACTTAACTTATCTTTAACATCCTTGATATCGGATTCATCAGGTTTCTCCGATAAAATCTCTTCAATATCGTTTATCTTGTTTTTAATAGAGTCTTTAAGATCATTTAAAACTTCTTGAGAAACCTTATCTTCCAGAGAACTATCAAGCTCCTCAATTTTATTATCTAAAAACTCTTTATCAGCCTTTGTTTCATCAAGTTCCTCCATACCCGATCCGATTTCATCCAGCCTATCCCTAAAACCATCTACCGATTCTTCCAGTTCACTCATCTTCTTCTGATCCGCCTTTTCCTCCAGCTTATCCTCAAAAGAATCCTCAGTCACAAATGATTCCGATCTTTTCTCAAGCTCTCTGAACCGATCAAGTGAAACACTGCTTTCTTCAATATCTCTCAAATCGTTTTCTGAAGCTTTTTTACTTAACTCATCCTTTATTTTCTGTATCCTCTCGTCGAGTTCAGAATCATCAACCTTTTTGGAATCCAGTTCCTCAACAAATTCCTTATGGTTCTTAAACTCTTCCAAATCCAGTTTTGAAGAGTCTATTTCATTTAGATATACCTTGTGATCCTCGAACTCGGATACATCAACCTTGTCCTCCATCTCGTCCTCTATCCAATCAACCTTGCCTTCAAACATTTTCCTCATGTCATCCAAACTTTCGTTTAAAGCCTCAATTTCTTCCCTGGAAACCTGAGAACCTACTCTCTCCTGAAAAACCTCCCATTCCACTCTATCATCGATCTCGTCTTCCAGCACCTCTATCTCATTTTCAAATTTTTTCTTTTCTAATTTAGAACCAATTTTTTCCTTTAGGCTGTCCAAATTATCATCAAACTCATCATGACTAACTTTTTCTTCAAGCGCTTCTTTCAAACTTTCTTCAGATACGTTTTTTTCAATTTCTTCCCACAGAACTTCCCGGACGTCTTCAAGTCGATTATTGACTTCTCTTATATCCGACTTAACATCTTCCAGTTCTTCTTGAGGAAAGAATTCATTAACCAGTTCGTTTATCTCATCTCTTGTTTTCTGTTGATCTTCAACATCCTCTATCCATTTCTCAAGCTCCTCAAAATTTTCTTTCAAAACTTCAAAATCATCTATCTTGCTGTATAAATCAGAAATACTGCCTTGTAACTCTTCAAAGTCCTCAGAAAGTTTACCAACCTTCTCATGAATATCTTCAATATCTTCATAGTCCGGCGAAGAAGACCTTGCTTCTTCTATCTCAGATTTTAACTTATCTATTCTTCCAAATATATCATCCTTAAAATCCTCTACGCTTGAACTAAGCTTTTCATCAAAACTTGTCTCTATATCTTCTACGCGAGATTCAATTCCGTTTAAATCTTTTTCAATATCTTGGAACTCCTCGGTAAGTGTATCAACGTCCTTAACTATTTCAAAGAAAAATTCTGTTTCTTCAAGCTTGTTCTGCTTGTCCTCATTATCCAAGATGTCAAGAAGCTTGTCCTCGAACTCGTCCTCCATCATCGCCTTCTCCACCTGAAGAGATAGCTTGTCAATATCCTTTATGTTCTCCTTCAGCATCTCCTCGTGGGCCTCTGTCTTGTCAACAGCTGTATCTAGTTCAGGTATACGAGTCTTGAACTCTCCAAATATGGATTCGACCTTGGACGCCTTCTTGTCAACATACCTCCTTTTATCCTCAACTTCCGACATCTTGTCGGCAACATCCTCGTACATCTCAGCAAGATTATCAAAGTCCTGTATCTTGTCCACGGTTTCTTTCATGTCTCTTAGCTGATTCTTGAAATCTTCTAGCTTGTCAGAATTCTTCTCAACTTCTGTTTCTTGCTTGTTGATCTGACCTCTCAATTTTTCAATGTTCCTAGTGAACTTTTCAGGTTCTATCTCCTCAGATATCTCCTCAACATGTTTTACAGAAGTTTTTACTTCGTTAAATTCTCTTTCTCTCTGAAGAACCATCGAACGTACTTCTCCAATCCTTTCAGAAAGATTAGATATTCGATCTGTGAATGAATCTCCACGATCTTTGACGCTTTCTATCCTGCCGCTCAACTTATCTATTTCTCTTTTGAGTTCTTCAAGTTCTATCGATTCTTCTTCCTCTTCTGAACGATGTTCTTCCGGATCCCAGTCAATATCCTGATCTTCTCTTGCTATATCTCCTACTGTTTCTGGTTCATCGTTATCTTCTTCATCTTCAACGTCTTCTTGAGGTTCTTCAGCTTCTT
>CAZKUS010000384.1:0-2246 GCA_964556025.1 uncultured Clostridia bacterium
TGGAAGCTTACCTTAATGAAAAAGTTGCCTCGGGCTTTAAAGAAAAAAGTTTTGTACATCATCTGAAAAATTTTGACCGGTTCTGCCTAGATAACACCCTGGCAAAACCTCATTTTACCCGAACACTTGCCGATGAGTGGATTAAAAGTAGAGACTTCGAAGCAAGTACTACTCACTACAGCCGAGTAAACTCCATAAAACATTTTTTAACCTACCTATCTAATAAAGGATACGACGTCTTTATTACCCGGGATATTGCCTTTAAACAGACTTCCTTTCAACCCCATATTTATACAGATGATGAAATAAAAAGATATTTTTCCGCTGTGGATACGTTTGATTCTTCAAAAAATAAAAAGGATAAGATACAATACCCAGTGTTATTTCGATTGTTGTATTGCTGTGGTACCCGGATTAATGAAACTCTGAGCATCAGAAAACAAGATGTGGATCTTAATGAAGGAATTATTAAATTATTTGAAACCAAAAACAACTGCGAACGTTATATTGTGCTCGGTGATGATCTCGCTGCTTTGATGAGGCAATTTGCATCCCGATGTTTTTATCTTTTAAATGATAAAAATTATATTTTCACTTCCACCAATGGTCGGCGTTTACATGGGGATACGCTTTATGATCGTCACCGCCTGTTTCTAAAAAAAGCTGGAATTCCCTATATAGGAAGCCTTCAAGGACCTAGAGTTCAAGATTGGCGTCACACTTTTGCTGTGAACTCCTTTAAACAAATGGTAGATGCTGGGCTGGACCTGTATGTTGCGCTTCCCATTCTTTCAGCTTATTTGGGCCATAAAACCATTTATGCAACGGAAAGATACGTCCGCCTGACCATGAACCTTTTTCCGTACATCGAAAAAAGGTTTAAGGAAAAAACAGATAAAGTGTTTGGAGAGGAGAAAAATCATGAAAACGACTAAATTTGCTTACTATTTGAATAAGTTTTTCACGGTAGCTCTGCCTAACAGCAAAGGTTCCACACCAACGACTATCGATTCGTATCGATATGCTTTTATTCACTTTCTTGCTTACATGGAAGAAAAAAAAATTCCGGCAGATAAAATTGAAATATCCGACCTGACTTACAAAACTGTTTTGGAGTTTCTGGAGTGGCTACAAACTAAGAAGAAAAACTCTATTGCCACTCGAAATCAGCGTCAGGCTGCAATCAACAGTTTTATCCGCTATTTGATGTATGAATTTCCTGAATACATGACAGAATTTCAGCTTATACTGGGCCTGCCAATAAAGAAAGCGCCCCGAAAAGAAATCTCCTATCTAAAAACTGAAGGGGTTCGGCTACTATTTGAGCAGGTAAACACCCAAACCCGAAATGGCCTGCGTGACTATGTATTGCTAACACTCCTTTATACTACTGGAATTAGAGTAAGTGAGTTGATCAATATAAAGGTGAAGGACGTATCTTTACAGCCTCCACCAACGCTTTTGGTTCATGGTAAAGGTCAAAAAAGTAGATATGTTCCACTGCTAGCAAGTACAGTCAAAATTCTAAAAGACTATATTACTTGCAATGTTTTGGACAATGAACACCGTTTAAACGAATGGTTGTTTAAAAACCATATGAAAGAGCAATTCAAGCGTCAAGGTATTAACTACCTTTTTAAAAAATATGCTGATTTAGCCAGGGCTCAAAATCCGGAATTGATTCCGAAAGATTTCAGTCCGCATAAAATGCGTCATACGACTGCTATGGAACTTGTTGATGCTGGTGTGGACTTAATTTATATTAGAGACCTTCTTGGACATGTAAGCATCGAAGCCACTGAAGTATATGCCCGAGCTAATTCCCATAGAAAAAGAATGGCTATTGAAGCAGCAAGTAAAGAAATTGTTCCAACTGAAAAAGCTCTATGGGAAAACAATACAGGGTTGAAAAATTGGTTAATGACTTTCAATCGCAGATGATTATGTAAAGAAACTAGCTTTAAGCTCCGGTTGTGTATTGGAAGAGAATGTTATTCTTTACATAACTGGAGTCTTCACATAACCTTTGCTTGCGGGATCATACGGCTTTGTATAAGTTAGCGTAATACCAAGGGAAGCACAGGCTAAGTGAAGTTGATCAGAACGGTAAACTTTGCCGTTGTCTAGATATATTAACTTTGGTATTCCGCGTCGAAGTAATGCTTCGCTAAATACCCTCTGGACGGAGCTAAATTTTTCAGAAGTTAAGAACTCGGCATGGGGGATAATCCTAGAGCAGTCATCAA
>CAZKUS010000385.1:0-2239 GCA_964556025.1 uncultured Clostridia bacterium
TAGTTGTCAGGATTGCGAACTAACTGACAGTGAAACTACAGGAGTTACAGCTTTAATGAATGGAAAAGATATTAGCTTAGAACCTAAAGATATGGCAAGAGATAATAGACGCTCAAAAAATTAATAAAAACAACTTGCAAAACATCAGTTATTATTAGATAATGGTATGCGTGAAAAATGGAGGAAAACTATACAGGAGGGTGCTGGAATGAGTAAATATATTTTTGTAACAGGAGGCGTGGCATCATCTTTAGGTAAAGGTATTTCAGCCGCCTCTATCGGCAGATTACTGAAAAACCGCGGATTCAACGTCACTATTCAAAAGTTTGATCCTTATATTAATATTGACCCTGGTACCATGAGTCCTTATCAGCACGGAGAGGTTTTTGTTACAGAAGATGGGGCTGAAACTGATCTAGATCTAGGGCATTATGAGCGCTTTATCGATGAAAACCTGACTCGCAACAACAATATCACTACAGGTAAAGTTTATTGGTCTGTATTGAGCAATGAACGAAAAGGGGAATATTTAGGTAAAACAGTACAGGTTATTCCTCATATTACTGATGAAATAAAATCTCGTATCTATAAAGCCAGTGAAGATAATGATGCTGATATAGTTATCGTAGAAATTGGTGGAACAGTAGGGGATATAGAAAGTTTACCTTTTCTAGAAGCCATCAGACAGATGCGCAGTGATGTAGGTAGGGAATCAGTAATGTACATTCATGTAACTCTAGTTCCTTATCTTGAAAAATCGGGAGAACTTAAAACTAAACCTACACAGCACAGTGTAAAAGAACTGCGCAGTTTAGGAATACAGCCAGATATGATCATCTGCCGCACTCATTACGAACTTTCACAAGAAATCAAGGAAAAGTTAGCTTTATTCTGCGATATCAATGTAAATGCAGTCATTGAAAATTTAGATGTAGACAATATCTATGAAGTACCTCTAGAGTTAAACAAACAGGGTGTCGATAAACTGATCTCTGAACGGCTATCACTTAATGGTACAGAACTAGAATTGCACCAATGGAATAAGCTAGTTAAACAGATCAAAAATCTGTCAAAAGAAGTTAATATTGCACTTGTAGGAAAATACGTTTCTCTCCAAGATGCGTATATCAGTGTTACAGAAGCTCTAGATCATGCCGGGTTTGAGCACGATGCTAAAGTCAATGTTGAGTGGATTGATGCTGAAGATTTAGAGGAAGAAGAGAAACTACAGATATTAAATCAAGTTGATGGAATTTTAGTGCCAGGTGGTTTTGGCGATCGAGGTATCAGAGGTAAAATCAATGCCGCTCGATATGCTAGAGAAAATCAAATTCCTTTTTTAGGTATTTGTCTGGGAATGCACTGTTCGGTAATTGATTTCGCCGATCAAGTAGCTGGTTTACAAGGAGCTCATAGTTCTGAATTCGAACCAGATACTCCTCATCCTGTCATAGATCTGTTACCTGAACAGAAAAATGTAACAGATCTAGGTGGAACAATGCGTCTAGGTACTTACCCATGCGAGTTAAAAGAAGGTACAAAAGCCATGGAAGCTTACGGTGTCAATTCCATTCAAGAAAGACATAGACATCGCTACGAGTTTAATAATACTTACAAAGATCAATTAAAAGAAAATGGACTGATATATTCTGGAGTGTCTCCAGACGGTCGCTTGGTAGAAATAGTTGAACTACAAGAGCATCCTTGGTTCGTGGCTTCTCAATTTCATCCAGAATTTAAATCTCGACCAGGTAAACCTCACCCTCTATTCGATAATTTTGTAAACTATGCCATAAAAAACAGCCAATCATCCTAAAGATGATGGCTGTTTTTTTGTGCATCCACTTATATGTTCCAAATTATTGTTAATTAATTTTAGATACAGTCCATTTTATTTACCAATAACCGCTACAAACTCAGGTATAACTTTAAAACTTACAATATCACCTAGTGAAATATCTTGTTCAGGATGAAAATGCATCATTAATTCTCTATCTTCGCCCAAATTAGTAGGTACTCGAATCACTGCATCTACTGTTTTCCCAGTAAAAGTATACTCTAGCAGTTCTCCTTGAAACTCCCCCCTGTCATCGTACTCTATACTCTCAGGTCTAATAGAAATTGACACTTGTTCACCTGTCTTGTGGCCATGAGTATGATAACAAGGAATCTTACCGATCTCCGTGATTACAGATTGTTCATCCTCACCTATGATACCCTGCAAGATATTTGCCTCGCC
>CAZKUS010000386.1:0-2238 GCA_964556025.1 uncultured Clostridia bacterium
ACACCTACCTGAAGTTCTAATCTGGGGACAGAGTTCCAGTTCAAAGTTATCCCACTGGAATTAATACCAGCTCCGGAAATCATTCCTGCGTAAGTGTAACACATCACTTCAGGTTCATTATCTCTAGCGATATTCAACATAATGGATCTGGCATTTTGACATAAGCCATGGTCTATGTCCCAGGTCTGACCTGATAGAACTTCTCCGTCTCTAGTTACATTACTGGTGGCAGCAAAAGCTGTACAACCACCTTCTACAAAGCTCTGACGCTCTTCATGTAAGTGAATCATCACAATTTCTTCATATTTACATCCGGCACCTTCAGATATTTTATTCATTTCACTGGCCAGTTCTGGTGAGTAGTTTTCGATGTAAGGGATATATTTGCGTGCGTGCTGTAGTGATTCTTCTCTACTTGTTCCACCTTGGTCAAACAGATCGTACAAGAAGTTAATATAGTGATGGATTGATTCTTGTTGATCTTTACCATAGGTAAGACCAATTTCTTCGTGAGTTCCAGAATATTTAACTAATGGTAGACACCTATTTTTTTTGGTCAATTTGATCATCCTCCTATATCCTATTTTTTCTATCTTACAACTAATTTGTTTTCCAGTTAATCCATCTCTAATTATTGTATACGTAAATAATATTCCAATTTTACTTTTTTACGCTAAAATATGTTCTACACTGGCACATTTCTACATTGGCACATGAATATCCTCTAAGAGGCCATTAAACAGGTCAACTAATTATATTAAACTAGCCGGACTGTTAAATTTTAAGGATCAGTTAAAGTTGAATGTTGATAGAAATAAAAAATAGAATATCAATAAAATATAAAAGCGTCAATTTTAAAGTTCTTAAAATAGTACCGAAAGCCAATATTTTAGCAGTAGGAGTGTGTCATTTGATATGGTATAATAATACTGACTTTTATGCTCTTGTATTGGCGCTGTTATATTCTGTTGTTGATAGCTGGACTCTTCGCAAAATAAATGTCATAAATTAATTAAATCATCTTAATTATAAGGGTGTCTGATATGAATTTTGGACTTTTATTCGGACTACTAAACCGTCTCGGGATTTTTGTGATCTTGGTTTTTTTACTAGTCCGAACTGATGCTTTCAAAAAGAAATTAATCAAAGATGATATTACCTGGAAAGATAAGCTATTTTTAGGTGTTATTTTTGGTGGTTTTGGAATAATGAGCACTGTCCTAGGTATTTCTTATCAAGACGCTATAGTTAACAGTAGAATTGTCGGTGTTATGGCAGGTGGTATCATGGGTGGACCTGTCGTAGGTATTATATCAGGTATTTTTGCAGGGGGGCACCGCTATTTAATAGATATCGGTGGATTTACAGCTTTAGCCTGCGGAATTTCAACTATTGTGGGTGGATTTATCAGTGCTCATGGACACAAGACGATCAAGAAAAAACCTAACAACAAGTGGTTTTATGCTTTTTGGTATTCATTTATCGCAGAAAATATACAGATGATAATTATTTTGGCTGTGGCGAGACCTTTTTGGATGGCCCTTGAGTTGGTTCAAACTATATGGATACCCATGACTCTAGTTAATTCACTGGGCACGGCAGTCTTTGTCATTATCATAGAATATATCCATTTAGAACACAGGAAAGTGGGAGCAGAAAAAGCTCAAATTTCTTTGGATATAGCTAATGAAACTTTACCCTTTCTTCGTACTGGACTTACCCATGAAACTGCTAAAAAGACAGTTGATATTATACAGAAAAAAGAAAACTATGCAGCTGTTGCCATTACAGGTGTTGATACAGTACTTGCACATGTGGGAATGGGTGCTGATCACCATTTGCCCGGTAATTGCATATCAACGGATGCTACTAGAATGGCCCTTGAAACTGGTGAATTGAGGATAGCCAGCACTAGTGATGAAATAGGATGCAATAATAATAACTGTAAAATAAAATCGGCCATTGTTGTTCCTCTGAAAATTAGAGACCAGATATTAGGTACTCTTAAATTATACCGAGAAAAAGAACATGGTATAGACCAAGTCGATTACAAGCTGGCTAAAGGATTAGGGCAGCTGTTTTCCACTCAGCTAGAATTAAGTAGTATAGATCGGCATAAAAAGCTGTTAAATAGAGCTGAACTAAAGGCCTTACAAGCACAGATTAACCCACACTTTTTATTTAATACTATTAACACAATAGTGTCATTTTGTAGGACCAATCCGGAAACAGCTCGGG
>CAZKUS010000387.1:0-2236 GCA_964556025.1 uncultured Clostridia bacterium
GAAGTCATGGCTCACCACGAACGCTGGGATGGTAACGGATATCCCCACGGGCTGCAAGGAGAAGAAATACCTTTGTTAGCTCGAATAACAGCTATCGCCGATGCTTATGAAGTCATGGCTTATGGCAGACCTTACAAAGAATCACTCTCACAGACTGACATTTTTGAAGAATTTAAGCAAGGATCTGGAAGCCAATTCGATCCCAATCTAGTAGAAATCTTCTTGCATATTTTAGAAAATCAAGAAATTTAACCTTATATCGCTTTTTCCAGTATTACCAAGTATTACAGCTATTATATAGTTTTCATTACCTGATATAATTAGCGTATCAAAAGTCACAACAAATTAGAAAATAGAACTGGAGGAGCGATATGAATAAACACATGATAGTAATAGGAATAGTTTTATTAATTATGGTTTCAGCTTGTGGGAGTTGGCAGATAAATGTGGCAGGTCGAGAATCAGAAAGAACTTTTAATGAACAATCACAAGACCATCAAAAAGTTAAAAATGATGGTAATTCGGACAACTATACTGATGATGTGAAAAATAAAAATTTGAACTCTTATGTACTAGATATAATGGAAAGATACCCGATAACTTACAATGACTACCCTTATCTATTAGATGATACTATGGACAATTACAATGGTGTGACAGAAACACTGACTTATCAAGGCGAGACTCTTTTAAAAGCACATCCTAGTGGAAATAATGCCAGCCACTGTGTGGGAATTACTTTTGAAGTATTTTTTAAAGCAATGCAAGAAAGAAATCAAGATGCAAATCTACCTGAAGATGATTTTAACGGCATGAACTGGGATGAACTGTACGATTTTGTCATGCACTGGTATGTAGCATATACAAAAGACTCTCATAATATTGCAACTGCTGTAGAAAATTACGGTGTAGGGACTGAAATAACAAATCTTGAACAAGCACAACCTGGCGATTTTGCCGATATAACCAGAACTAACAACACCGGACACACGGTAGTGTTTATCGATTGGATAAGGGAAAATGGTGAAATTATTGGTATAACGTACTGGTCTAGTCAAGGAGAAGGCGGCATTGGGTATGCGGAGGAATACTTTAGCGATAGTGGACGTGGTGATGTTATTCGAGATGAATTAATCATAGCCAGAATTGAATCTATCAATGAATACGATTGATAAAAGTAATCCGGATAAATCCGGATTACTTTTATTGATAGTGTGCCAGTTCTAAGCGCTGTTTCACTTCTGTAATAACTTCTTCATCAGTCATACCTCTGGCATCAATGATCGGCACTTCTGTAGATGTGTCTTGCATATTCATCATATTTTCGTCTTTCCCAGAAATAACCACCGCTGACACATCAGCATAACTATTAATAGGTACAGGATAGATACTATATTTTTTAAACTGACCTTCTAGATAGCTCAACTCATCATCTAAAGCCACTCTCTTCATTAAGTGAACCTCCTCTAATACGAGCAGTGTAATTTTGATTATTTCTGACAACTTTTAAATAGTACTTGTTTATAGCTTTTCGCTCTAAGTTTAAGATTATACTTATTTAATTATAATGGTGTTAATAATACCGCAAATGCCAACAAAATTAGTAAAATACCAGAAATCATATCTGACTGTTTCAAGAGGGGCTGTAAAAGATTACCAAATAATGAGCCTATCAAAATAAAAGTAAAACTAACTATAAAAGCAGCTAAACTAGTGAATACTAGCGAATAACCTACTAGCCCAGCACTAATTCCCAAGATCAAGGAATTGGCACTAAGCGTGGCCCCTATTAAAATTCCCATTTTCATGGATAGATCTACAGGATTTCTTGTTTTGGTCCCTCCATCTTTCAGGCCAGTAAGTACAAAATAAACACCAAAAGCGAGAAAGACCAAAGCACTGATCAAATCATTCAAACCTTTAGGAATAAACCCAGAAAAATAGCCACCAGCGCCGATTCCTATGGCCATGGCTGTCCCTGAAAATACCGCTATCGTAGTTATTATCGATATGGGAATTTTTTTATGAATACCTATACTAAAACCGACTGCCAAATCATCTAAATTTGATGAAACCACTAGCATTAAAATAGCTGCAACATTCATCATAATACCCCTTTGTTAGGTCACAGTTCTTCAATCATTTCCATTATATTCTCCATAACTGCAACCGCTTTGAGCTTAATAAGCTCATGGTCCTCTTCTGCTAATACCACTGTTTCTAAATCTTCAAATGA
>CAZKUS010000388.1:0-2234 GCA_964556025.1 uncultured Clostridia bacterium
CTCAAACAGGTGATTTTATCTATGTTGAGATAATTCAGGCGTTAGACTACGATTTAATTGGAGAAATGACAAATGAATTTAGCTAATAAAATAACTATAGCTAGAATTATATTGGCACCGGTTTTTATGGTGTTTTTACTTGTTACAATACCATATGGTGAGTTTATCGCTTGGGTGATCTTTATTTTGGCTTCTGCCACTGATGCTCTAGATGGTTATATTGCTCGCAGCAGAAAACAGATAACCACTTTTGGTAAATTTTTAGATCCTTTGGCGGATAAACTTTTGATTACTGCAGCTTTAATAACATTAGTAGGCTTAGGTAAATTACATTCAGCAGTAGCTGTGATAATTATCAGTCGTGAATTCGCTGTGACAGGTTTAAGAGTGATAGCAGCTGGTGAAGGAATGGTTATTTCGGCTAGCAAACTGGGTAAACTTAAGACCATTACTCAAATTGTAGCAATCTCTGCGATTATGCTCAGAGCTGGATTTGATAATATTGAAGCTGTAGATATGATAATGGATCCGATCGTCAATCTTTCTGTAGCTTTGACGGTAATAATAACCATATTATCAGGTGTAGACTATTTTAATAAAAACAGCTCACTAATTCAATTGGGAAAATAGATTGATATTTCTCTTAAGATAATTTGGCTTGAGACAGTTCAAACTCTAAAATAGAATGAATTTATAAAAAGGCAGGTATTACTTACCTGTCTTTTTTTAATTGTAGGGGATGCAAGTCTGTGCTATAATTATTTATGTAAACTAGGGAGGAGATTGAATATGTCACCAAAATTAAAAAATATACTTGTGGTAGTGTTGACAGCCGTTATAGGTGCTGTGGTCATTTCAGGCGGTTATTTTATTTGGCGTGATACAGAAGTCATTCAGCCTATAAATGATTATTTAAACGCGCATGAACAAGTAAAAGATTATCATATTAATGAACGAGAAAATGAGTTACAAGTTGTCGTTAAATTGGAATACAGTCCTTTTTTGGATGAAGTATATTTGGAATTATACGAAGGAATTCATGAAATACAAGGAGATGAAAGTGCTTCAATTGAGATTGCCAATGAAAATTCTGCACAGCTAAATAATGCCTCTTATCAATTATCGTATTTATTGAAAGAAACTATTTATACTGGCGAATTTACGAAAATGTGGGAAAAATTACAAGATTTAGAAAGAGAGCATCAGTTGGACCATATCCAAGTTCATTTACTGGATTCGGGTTTTTTTATACAGATGAAACAACAGGACAATTATTTGGTAGAGAAAATTGAATATACACAAGAATTGAGAAAGGGTGAGTCTGACAATGTTGATTCAAGTTAGTATTGGACTCTACATTGCCGTATTAATAAGTTTTACAATTCTGGGATTTTCTTTTCAGCCGGTTTTAATAACTGGTTTGATTGTGGGCGGATTTTACTTTTTTTATACAGGTAAATTATTCGGTAAAGATACTTTTAAATCATCAGAAAAAGTAAATGCTGAATATATTGAATTTAAAGATATTGGTGGACAAGACTCTGCTGTGAACGAAATTAAAGAATCATTGGAATTTTTAAGACATGGTGACAAGGCAGAATATCTTGGTATTAGACCAATCAAAGGCTTACTATTATCTGGACCACCTGGTAACGGAAAAACTCTGTTGGCAAAAGCAGCTTCAAGATATACGGGTTCGGCTTTTATATCCACTTCTGGAAGTGAATTTATTGAAATGTATGCCGGAATTGGAGCAAAAAGAATTAGAAAACTTTTTCAAGATATTAAAAAGCAGGCGAAAAAAACCTCTAAAACTAGTGGTGTCATCTTTATAGATGAACTGGATGTGTTAGGAGCTAAAAGAGGGAATAACGGAAACCATATGGGGTATGAACAAACACTAAATCAATTATTGGTAGAGATGGATGGTATGGATACCGATAATACAGAAATTGATATTTTGGTAATTGCAGCTACCAACAGGATAGATACTTTAGACCCGGCTTTGACAAGACCTGGAAGATTTGATCGTGTTGTAAATGTTGAGTCACCTGACAAACAAGGCCGGAAAGCTATTTTAAATTTGCATGTTGAGGATAAACCCTTAGCTGATGATGTAGATTTTGATAATTTAGCTAATGAAACCATGGGTTTTTCTGGTGCACACCTAGAAAGTTTAGTGAATGAAGCCGCTATTTTAGCGCTCAGAAGAGGTAAAAATTATTTGGATGCCA
>CAZKUS010000389.1:0-2233 GCA_964556025.1 uncultured Clostridia bacterium
CTATTTGAGAGTTTTAGATGTATCAAAACAAGCATTTAAAGTGAAATTGAAGTTTAATTGCTATCAACAATAGAATATAACAGCGCCTTTATAAAATAAGGCCCGGGCATTGCCAAGGGCCTTATTTTATACTTCTTATTTATTTTCTAATTTATTGGGATCAGTTTAAGTTAAATGTTTAATAGCTAATAAGTTTTCGATCAAACGACTTATGCGGGTTTAGTGTAGTTTGCTAGTACTTTTGTATTATTCATCTTCTAAAGGAGTATAGTCAACTCCTTTTGTATACTGATTACTAGCATTCCACAACAAGAACTCTTCAATACCATTTTCATTTAGTGCACGTATCTGTGCTTCCACTTCTTCTACACCGTAAGGAATATAGGTTCCTTCCTGCAACCACGTAGCTGTGAAATCCTGAATCCATGGTCTAGTTACCGGAGGATCGTCGAGCTTATCCAAAAGTTCCAATTCTTTTTCTGCATAACCGTCAACTAAATTATAAGGTTCTGTATCAGGATGTGTTATATCAAAATATCCAGGCCCCCAATGACTGGGATAGATCATAGATGAAATTACATCTACATTCTGCAAAATTCTAAAGAAATTTTGTCCAATCTCTCTGGATTCGGGCACTGTAACTGTATAACCAAAAACATCTACAGAAACATCCACATCATATTCGTCCAATCTATCATAGGCATACTCGGTAAAATCAGAAACTGCCATAACTCTAGCCAAGCCGTAATCATAACCCGGAGGAGTTGCTTCTTCTTCTAATTCTTCTGCATCAACTTCTTCTACTTCATCTTCGTCTTCTACAATCTCTTTATTTTCTTCAACCACCACATCTTCTTCATCTATATTGTACTTAGTAAAATCGGGGGCTCCATTGCTTTCCTGTTCCAACAACTGCTCCCATTCTTCTTCAATTCTAGGTGTCAATTCTTCTTCAGTGTAATTACCAAAAGAGTATTCCAAATTGTCAGCTAAACCTTCAGTTTGGAAGCCTTCAGGAAACCTTACATAGTCAAACTGAATATCTTGAAAACCCATTTCGACAGCCTTCTCAGCAATCTCTAAGTTGTACTCCCATACTTCTTCTTTAAAAGGATTGACAAAAGCCTCTCCACCACTATTTTTCCAAACAGATCCGTCTTCTCTAGTAAAAGCCAAATCTGGTCTCTCTTCAGCTAATACTGTATCTTTAAAAACCACAATTCTAGCT
Source organism: uncultured Clostridia bacterium (assembly GCA_964556025.1). Classification (GTDB taxonomy): domain Bacteria; phylum Bacillota; class Natranaerobiia; order Natranaerobiales; family Natranaerobiaceae; genus Natranaerobius. The sequence continues at coordinate 1,229 of CAZKUS010000389.1, forward strand.
ATAGGGTAAATATCATGCTCTTCTAAAGTTTCCATCATTTCTTCCGGATCACCAATATAATTTCTACTAAAATCATCGTACTCAGTACCTTCTAATTCAAAAGTTATATTTCCATAATCATCTTTCACATCTATTACCATAGAATTCAAGTCAGTATCATCAACCAATTCCACTAGTTCTTCAAATCTTCCCCCTCCTGCAGTATGGCCGGTTAAATAAATACCTCTCACTGCATCGGGATATGAAAATTCTAATTTATCATCTTCTAGTTCCTGTTTTTCTTTTTCATCTGCTTTTTCATTTTCTTTTTCATTTTCTTGTTCAGATTTCTCTTTATCTTGCTTGTCCTCATTATTTAAGTCTTTATCTTTATCCTTTTTCTCTTGCTGTTTTTCTTCTTTATCCTCATCGGGGCTGGTAACAGTTTCTTGGGTACAAGCTGTAACTACTAACGCAGAAATGATAAAAGTGACAAATAGTATTTTTACTAATTTCAATATTAAACACCTCTTTACAGATTTTATTTTGATTGAAATTTAGAGAATTGTTATATTATATAATTCGTCAAAAACCGGTATTGTTCCTCTATTTGCAACAAAAATTCATTGTTCCAGATTTTCCCTGACAGCTTTGCCGTTTAAATAGTCACACTTTTCTCCTTGATAAGTATTCCTATCTACTAATTCTTGTTCAATACGCTCTTTCAAGTACCACCAGCTTCTATCCCAATTATTAAATAAAATTTTATCCTGAGGTCCTTTTCCCACAAGACGTTGTACTACCATATCTGACGAAATATATTCCAAAAAAGTAACTACTCGATCTACATATTCCTCCAATGAAATAACTTCGAATTCTCTCTGCTGGTACATTTCTCCTAGTTTGGTTCCACTAACTACATATAATGAGTGGATCTTAACTTGATCAGATTTTAGAGCACTGATAATTTTAGCTGATTCAATCACATCTTCCATCTCATCACCAGGTAAATTCAGTATTAGATGG
>CAZKUS010000390.1:0-2228 GCA_964556025.1 uncultured Clostridia bacterium
AGGGCTGGTAAGCCCTGACTTTTTTACTCAGTCAAAATTGAATATTGATAGTAATAGAACAGTGCTTATTCTTTTTCAGTGAGATATTTCCAATATTTCTTGGGTAAAAATTTTTGTTGCAATTTTTTATTTTGGCGTTCTGGTATAGAGATATTTTGAAAGTACTTCTTCCACATATATTGGAACTGTTCTTCCTCACAGTGTTTAACTAATTTATCTTGAGGTATGCTGTCAGTGGTATAGACTAATTTTGCTTTATTGTACAAGGCGTATTTTTCTCTTGACTTGTCGTGGATAATCCAAGATTGATCTCTAAGCCTGTTTTTAAAATGGGGTGCTACCAATGTGAGGATATTAAAATCGGGCTCCATGGCAGCATAATAAATTCCAGAGGATAATTTTTGAAAGCGAAGAAAACCCAACATTCTATGTCTTTCTCTAGAAACTTTTTGAGAGATATTATTGATTTTTTTAATAGCTGGCTGGGATAATAGATTGTCAACTTGTTTACCTTCACTAAATCCCCATTTTAGATATGCGAAAATGTCATTTTCAATTCCATTCTGTTCCGATAAAAAAGCTAAGTAAATATTTTTCTCAGCCTGAGGAGAAATTTGGTTTTTGATTTTTTGTGATAGAATACTTGCAGTGTTACTATCCGTGGTTATTAATTCATATTCAGCAAAAAGTTCTGGAGTATTGTTATTAGATTGTGGTATCAAATGAATATTTGACTTATAAGATAAAAGAGCAGTATGTAAAGCTGTAAGAAGACCAGTATAACTACCGTTATATGTAAAATAAGTTATATATTCCATATTTAACTCCCCCATAAAGTAAGTTGTTTGTAATCTGGCCCTGTTAGTAAGCGCGATTTAATTATCTCCGGTTTAAAAGGTACTCCTCCATAATATTTTCCCTTACATGTAATAAAATAGCGAGCTCTCTTTAAGACAACCCCTAATCCTTTTAAATCTTGATAATCTAACAAAAAACGGCGCCGAGCTCTAACTATGCGATGGGCCGATTTCGGGCCTATTCCGGGCACTCTCAATAAAGAGTGTTTGGGAGCTTTATTAACTTCTTTAGGAAATACGTGAAAATTGGATAAGGCAAAATGTGCCTTGGGGTCTAACTCTAGAGACAAATCTGAATTGTTGTGGTTGAACAATTCTTTACTGGAAAATTTATAAAATCTCAGTAGCCAATCGGCTTGGTATAGTCTATGTTCTCGTTGATAAGGAGGAGAAGTTATAGCTGGTAGTTTATTACTGTTTTCTGTAGAAACTGGAATAAAAGCCGAATAAAAAACTCTTTTGAGGCCAATTTTTTGATATAAATTTTCAGATAGATTTAATATTTCTTTATCACTATCGTTACTGGCACCTACAATTAACTGAGTACTCTGGCCTGCTGGTATAAAAGACGGAGGTCTAACTTTATTATTGCCTTTGCTGGACTTTTGCTTTCGCAACTGTTTAGTTTCGTAGATCTGTTTCCCCATTGTTTTCATAGCAGAGAGTATTTGTTTACCGCTTTTTTCCGGTGCTAATTGTTTGAGACTGTTTTGATTAGGTAATTCTATATTTATACTTAATCTATCTACTAATTTACCAGCTTGTGTCAGCAAAGCGGGGTCAGCCCCTGGAATTCCTTTTAAATGAATATAACCGTGGAATCCATAATCTTCCCGCAATATTTTTATTGTTGTTACTAGTTGCTCCATGGTGTGATCTTCACTTTTCATTATAGCAGAACTCAAAAATAAACCTTCAATGTAATTCCGTCGATAAAATTCTTCTGTGAGTTTAGCCACTTCAACAGGAGTAAAACTGGTTCGAGGGATATCATTAGAAGAACCATTGACACAATAATGGCAGTCGTATATACAAATATTGCTAAATAGTATTTTTAAAAGTGAAACACATCTACCATCTTCAGTCCAACTATGACAAATACCACTTTGGGAAGCATTACCGAATCCGTTGTTTTTACTAGCTCTGTTAGATCCACTGGACGAGCATGAGACGTCGTATCTTGCACCTTGAGCTAAAACTGCTAATTTCTCTGTGAGTTCCATAAAAACCCTCCCCCAACACAAGTTGATATTTATTTTGCCTTTACATTTATTATTAATTAGGCACAAGAAAAGAGTAGGTACTTAATTAATTCGAACCTTAGTTCGTATATTCCTGCTTAAAATTTTGGCGCTGTTATATTCTGTTGTT
>CAZKUS010000391.1:0-2225 GCA_964556025.1 uncultured Clostridia bacterium
GGGGTGGTAGATCTGAAATCATTCTATCCAGATGTGGGTCTACCTCCACAGATGATCAAAGATATGCAAATTTGCAGTCTCAATGCTGACTCTGTAATTACTATCGAAAATTTAACATCATATTATCACTATATAACAAGGGCTCCTGACAATCACTTAGTGATCTATTTGGGAGGTTATCACAACAGAATGAGAAGACAGATTTTAAACAAATTATGGGATTTTGTCCAAGCCCATGAACTGTCAACTAATTTCTATCACTGGGGAGATATAGACCTGGGAGGATTTAGAATATATGCTCATCTGAAAGAGAAAACCGGCATCCCTTTTCAACCCTTAATGATGGATGAGAAAACATATCTTGAACACTTAGAAAGTGGATATGAGTTTGGCAATGACTACGAGAAAAAACTAGCTGATCTACTGGATGACGATAAGTACAGTCAATTTCACAACTTGATCAACCTCATGCTAAAGCACAAGGTTCGCCTTGAACAAGAAGCAGTTGGGAAAGTTGTAATGCCTTAAATATATAAATTCTTTCATCTAAAGCTGTATAGCTAATCTTGTAGTTTTATCAGTTCATATAATTCATCATTTGACAGTTCACTGACATTAGCTTTTTGATCACTGTCTGACAATACCAGGTCGAATAACTCTTTTTTACTGGTAAGCATTTTATTAATTTTTTCTTCAAAAGTCCCTTTAGTAATTAACCTGTGAACTTGGACCTGTTGAAGTTGGCCAATTCGATGTGTCCTGTCAGTTGCTTGAGTCTCAACAGCTGGATTCCACCAAAGATCAAAGTGTATAACATGAGAAGCCTCAGTTAAATTGAGTCCAGTACCTCCAGCCTTAAGCGAGATGATCATAATTTGTCCGTGTTCGGCTTGTTTAAATTGTTCTAATATTTCTTCTCGCTTTTTTCTGTTCAACCCGCCATGAAATAAGAAAGGTAAAGCGTTCAGTTCTTGTTCAATAATTTTTTGTAAAATTTTCCCCATCTGTTTGTATTGGGTAAATAATATAGCCTTTTCTTGATTAGTTAAAATATTTCTTATTAATGTTATTGCTTTTTCTGCTTTTCCAGAAGAATCACAGTTGATGATTTCACTATTACTACCACCAGTGTATTGGACTGGGTGATTGCAGATCTGTTTTAATGATGTCATTAGCTTAAAAATAAGTCCTTTGCGTTCAATGTCTTCACTACTAGATAATTTCTCCATTATATTGTCTAAAACTTGCTGGTATAGTGCTGCTTGTTCTGGTTTTAAAGAACAAATTTCATCAGTTTCGAGCTTGTCCGGAAGTTCCTGGATGATACTTTTATCTGTTTTACAGCGGCGCATAATAAATGGAGATGTAATCTTAGTTAGTGTTTCAATTTTTTGTTTATCACGGTAGCGCTCAATGGGTACTGCGAAGTTTTTGGAAAAATTATCTTTAGCACCTAAATAACAAGGATTGATAAAATCAAAAATACTCCATAGCTCAGACAAGCGATTTTCTATAGGTGTGCCTGTTAGGGCAATTTTTCTATCGGCAGAAATAGATTTGACAGCTTTAGTTTGTTGACTGTTGGGATTTTTTATATTTTGCGCCTCATCAATGACCATCATACTCCATTTTTTTCTTTTGAACCGTTCTAGCTCTTTTCGAATTAAAGCATAAGTAGTTAAAATCACATCTTTATTTGAGGTGGTGAGTCGTCGTTTGTTGCCGTGGTAAATATCTACATTCAAAGAAGGGTTGAATTTTTCAAGCTCTCTTTCCCAGTTTCCAAGAAGAGTTGTAGGACAGACAACTAACACTGGACTGTTTAACTTATTTTCATTGGCAAGTTGAGTCGCTAATGAAATCACTTGCATAGTTTTACCTAGCCCCATATCATCAGCTAAGCAACATCCAAGCCCCCAATTTGTAACTCGATACATCCAACCATACCCTTGTTTCTGATATGGTCGCAGATCACCATTTAGTATAGACGGTGATTCAAGCTCTTCGGTTTGGGTTATATCTTGAATTAGAGTTGATAAATTTTCTCCAGCAATAAAAACTTCATCTCTATAATAGCCAGATAAAGATGCTTTTACAAGCTCTTGTCCATCAGGTTCTGGTGTTGGCGCATCTAATTTAGCCATAATGTTTTTAACTTGATTTGGATCTAAAAATACATACTGATCTTTAACACGTACTATTTCCTTATTCGTTTCTACTAATTT
>CAZKUS010000392.1:0-2208 GCA_964556025.1 uncultured Clostridia bacterium
GCTGTTAAGCCACTGATTGGATTTACAATTGGGGGCATTTTTTTGACAAATAGTTGTCACTGGAAATAGTTATAATGTGAATAAAATTTATAACCAATCACCAGGAAGGTATTTCCAAGAAAAATAACGAAGTGAAAATTAAGTTAAAAGTGAATTTAAAAAGCTTGTAATAAGCAAAGGAGTGTTGATTTATGAAACGCCTTTTTCTGCTGTTTGTAGCAATCATGTTAACTGCTTCCACAGCTTCAGCAGCAGAACCTCAGGAAGACATTGAAATCAAAGTGGATGGTGAATCTATCGACCCAGAAGTACCTCCCAGAATTATGGAAGGTAGAACTACTGTACCCGCAAGAGATGTTTTTGAATCCCTCGGAGCAAATATGGAATGGGACGCAGAAAACAGAAAAGCTATCGGTATTCTCGATGATAAAGAAGTGGAAATGCCTTTAGATAGCAAAGAAGTATTAGTCAATGAAGAAACCGAAGTCCTTGATGTTCCCGCACAAACAATTGAAAGTAGAACTTACATTCCACTAAGATTTGCTGGTGAAGCTTTTGGAGGAGATGTTGAGTGGGATGGAGAGGAAAGAAAAATTAGTATTACTAGTCCAGAAGAAGTTGACCCAGAAGACCCTTCTGTTGAAGCAGGGGAACTTACGGCCCATTATATTGACGTTGGTCAGGGAGATGCTATTTTCTTGGAAACTCCGTGCGATAGTCATGTTTTAGTTGATGCTGGCCAAAACTGGGAAGGTGATACTGTAGTCGATTATATCCAAAATCTCGGAATAAACCAGATTGAAAAAGTAGTAGCAACCCATCCTCATGCCGATCACATCGGAGGACTTAGTGATATTTATAAAAACTTAGAAGTTGCAGTCACTTATGATAGTGGTTATGAACATGATACTGAAACCTATGAAGAGTATTACGAACTGGCCAATCAAGAAAGCGAATTTAAAATAGCTAGAAAAGGGGATACCCTTGATATTGAATCATTAGATGCCGAATTTATGCATCCTCCAGAGGGACACACTGGGGAAGTTCACGATTTAAACCTGGTCCTAAACGCAGATTTTGAAGGGCAATCTATTTTACTGACTGGAGATGCCGAAGAACCTTCTGAAGAAATGATGATTGAAAGTGTACCAGAGCAGCTTGATAGTGATATTTTGAAGGTAGGGCATCACGGTAGTTATACAAGTACAGGGGATGAATTTTTGGAAGCTGTAGATCCAGATGATGCAGTGATCCAAGTCGGAGAAGATAACACGTACGGACACCCTCATGATGAAACTTTACAGACGCTGCAGGATCATGATGTAGACATTTACAGGAATGATTATCAAGGTGATGTAGTTATGACCTTGGATGAAGATAGCTGGGAAGTAAATGAAGAACCTTGGGATGGAGAGATAGATGAGGATGAAGTACCTGAAGAAGAGCCAGATGAAGAAACCGTGGAAGAACCCATTGGTGAAGTGAATGTTAATAATGCTTCCGAAGAAGAGCTTATGGAAGTTGTCCATATAGGAGAGGAAAGAGCAGAAGAGGTTATTGAACTTAGACCTTTTGATTCTCTAGATGATTTAACTGCTGTGCATGGACTGGCTGATGCAACAATTGAGGATATTAAAGAGGAAGGGATTGCCTATGTGGATTGATATATAAACATTAAATGGATGGTTGTAAATAATAGGAGTTTTGTGTTTAATATCGAATAGTAATAAGAGGTAGCGGATTAACCATTATACCTGTACTAAAGGAGGTAACAAATTTTGCAAGAAAAAATCACCTTATCCAAACTAGAATCACTTTTATTACAAGCCTGTGACATACTTCGAGGACGTATGGAAGCCAATGAATATAAAGAATTTGTGTTTGGGATGATCTTTTTAAAACGCCTTTCTGATAAATTTGAAGAAGAAAAGAAAGAGAAAAGAAAATATTATGAAGATAGAGGGTTAAAAGAAGAGTTAATTCAAAAACAGCTTGATAACCCACATCAATACAAGTTCTTTGTTCCAGAAAAAGCACGTTGGGAAAATATTAGACATTTAAAACAAGATGTTGGAGATAGTTTGAACAAAGCATTGAGTGCTTTAGAAGAAGCTAATCCCAATATTTTAGAAGATGTATTAAAAGGTATTAACTTTAATAGAAGAGTGGGACAAAGCTCCTTAGACGATGCCACATTAATAGAGTTTA
>CAZKUS010000393.1:0-2204 GCA_964556025.1 uncultured Clostridia bacterium
ATTTGATTATCCTATAATTGATATTTTCAGTCAAGAAAAAAAGAAGAGATGTTTCCACCTATTCTTGTATTTCATTTGTTTAAATCATTTTTTACTTGTGTGACCAATCTGATTAAATCGGGATATGCTTTTAAAGTACCTTTAATGACAATTGGCTTCCCTATAGATTTGAGGTTTAATCTTTGACTCAAATAACCTCCTACTCTCATAAACAAATTAACACAACCTAAAGTGTCGACAAATTTCAAATCTGATTGGTTATATCCAAGGGTATCTAATAATTCAGTAGACGTATTAATGACTAGACCAGCACTATTTTGTAGACCACATGAATAGATATTATTATTCATCTCATCTGTTCCAAAATGGTGTAATTTGCCGGGAATAACTTTTTTATGGCTATCAAATAAACTCAAGTTTTTTAATTGTTCAGGTTCTAGCGTATGTTTATTAGGTAAAATTCCTAAATGAATACCAGCAGCTACAACTGATGAATGCGTTCCCCCATAGCAATGATATATTATTATCAATTAAATCACCTATTTTCCTGTGTACCTGAAATCACTAAAACGCCATTATTAAGACTGTGAACTACACCTCGAGTTATCCGTGCTAAAATTCTTGCTGTTTGTTCTGCATCTTCAAGTGAGTTTTCAAAAAAAACAGGCACTGAAGCACTTGAAACTTTGTCTGGTTCTATTGTAATTAGAGCTACAATTTTTGACTCGCTCACTTATTTCCCCTCGCTTTACTGGCTTTATATCCAGGTCTAGATTTTAATGGAAATCTAAGAGCACTTTCTAGTACAGGAACATATTCTACTGCATCGATTAAATATTCAGCTTCTCCCTCTAAAGGTACTATTACCATACCAAGTTTTCCAGTTTCTAAATTTCTGCGCATTACCGGAGTAAACTCTTCGGTGTTAACATCTTTATATACACCCAACATGGTAGCAGCATCATGAATTATGGCTGCCCTTTGCCCAGCATTAGTAAGAGTCGCTCCTGCATTATCGTTATAAGGAGTAATGACTACTCCAAAACCTTTTTCTAATATAGTCTGTTGGACTTGTGTATCTCCAAAGTTAACCATGGGGATATCATTAATGTAAAGCAAACTATTGTGAAACGATAGTTCACCCAATTCTACTTTTGCAAAGTCACCTACTCGTTTTCCTCTCATGATTCTAAAAGTAGCTAAAACTGATGCCCCTCCTATTATTATTCCTATGATGGGACTTTCTAATAAAAAAGTGATTGAACTCGTTAGTAGAGCTGTACCCATAACTAAATAATTTCTAGCTTCAAAAACTTTAGAAATACCTTCAATATATTCTTCTCCTCTAGGTACTAATTCTGAGCTCTCCAAGTTTTGTAGCGTCTCTCTTTCCATATTTCTAATTTCACGAAATTGTTGGGCTGCTAAAGCTAGAAAAGTTACTGCAGTGTACTCTTCTTCTAATAGAGCAGGAATAGCTACAGCTCCTAAAAAAGCTGCTATAAAGCCAAGGGACAAGTGAATTACACTTCCATGTGGATAAGAGGGATAAATTCTATAATCAGAACGTAATAGTATATATCTGGCAATTGTGCCCAAAATTGTACCTATAGCTATAGCTTGCAAATCAATTTCACTCAGAGGAGTCATCATCCTGATCTCTGTCCTTATTGTTTGAGTTTGATCTCAACTTAGATCGTAATAATTTAATTGGACCCAAATAATTTGCAAACTCTACAGTAATGATTCTTCTCAAATTATGTTTAAAATCTTCCCAGCTTCCAGAGTTTATTCCTAAGAACAGTAATCCTCCTAAAACTACTACTCCCACAATCCAAGCAATGGAGGTACCAATTCTTCCCATTACACCTTGATCTCCACCTGCTGTACCGCCATTAGCAAATCCACCACCGATCACACCATTTTCTCCGTTACTGTTATCTAATTTAGCAACAACCACTTCACCAAATTTCTCAGCTGATTCTTCTGCTCCTTCCCGTGTATTTTCGTGTCCACCTATTTCTATTAAGGTGTTTCTAGGATGTAAACCTTGATTATAGTCTCCTTCTGCGTACAAGATACCTTTGATTAAATTTGGATACAATTCGTCGGCAGCAGCTTTTAAACTTTCAGCATAGCTTTCTGTTTCTGCAATATTTTGCTGCTGCTGACCTATGATTAATAAAATTTGTACTCCTTCTTCG
>CAZKUS010000394.1:0-2178 GCA_964556025.1 uncultured Clostridia bacterium
AGCTGTGTTAGTTTATTCATGCGTTTATCTACCATAGATGTACGCAGTTCTGCATCTTCGGTAATATTTCCGAAAATATCGTGTTCATGACTGTCATGGAGAACTGTTTCTCCTCGGTATTGAGCGGGATAAACTCTGGGAGAGATCCCGTTTTCTGTAAATTCGTATCTAGCGTACTTGCCGTACTCTTTTCTGTGCCTATCAATTTCTTCTTGGGAAGCAGTATAATCATTACATACTAAGCTATTAAAATCAAAAGGTGGACGAGTTGTGATGAGATCTGCTAGGTATTGATCGCTTAACACTATAACCGGTATTTGATACTTTTCTGCTATTTCAAAGGCGCGATTAGTTTTATAAAAAGCATCTGCCACTGAAGTTAAACTAATGACAGCTCTGGGAAATTCACCCTGGGCAGCGGAAATAACAAAGTGCAGATCGGCCTGTTCAGTTCTGGTAGGCAGACCAGTGGCAGGTCCAGGTCTTTGTACATTAAATGCCACTAATGGAATTTCGCCAACTCCACTTAATCCGAGAGCTTCTACCATCAGGGAAAAACCACCACCTGAAGTGGCAGTCATAGCCCTAACCCCCGTAGAAGCAGCACCTAAAGCTTTGTTGATTCCGGCTATTTCGTCTTCAGCTTGCTCTACTACTATATTTGCTTCAGCTTGCTTTCCTGCCAGATAAGTTAGGATCCCTGTTGAAGGAGTCATAGGATAGGTAGATAAAAATTTACATCCACTAGCTATGGCACTCATACCACTAGCTTCGTTTCCAGAAATAAGTAGCTGCTCCTCCGATTTATTAGGTTGAGACAATTGCAGTTTATTTGTTTCTGACAACATTCCTGAAGAAGTAACCAATGCTTCTGTATTTTCATAACCTATTTTGACAGCTTTTTTGTTTACTTCGAGTAATTTTTCATTGAATGACTGTTCCATTAAATTGCTCAATGCAGTTTGAGAGATACCTAAAAAATAAGCTATAGATGCTAAAGCGACAGTACTAATAGTCTTGGGGTTTTCTACTTCTTTAGCAGCCCATTGATTCCAAGGAAGATGAAAACGAAAAAGATCTTTTTGATTGGATGTGTCATTATTCCATTCTGCTTCTTTATCATCACTTAATTCACCAGCTAACAGGCCCTTATTATTCAGTCTGTAACTGTGCTTTTCCAAGGTTTCCTTGTTGAAACAGAAAAGCATATCAACTGATTCTGAATTTGCTTTGATGGGTTCTGTGTCGATTGCTATCTTATAAAAATTATGTCCACCTCTAATGCGAGACATGTAATCTTTACTTACTAATACCTGATAACCTAGTCTACTAAGCATTTGACTCAGTAAATTCGCGGAGGTATCCAAGCCTTGACCGGCAGCACCTCCAATTAAAATATCTCTTCTGTTTGTCATATAAACACCTCTTTTATCGATTAATAACTATTATTACAACAATTTCTCCAAATTATAATATTTTCCTGTTTTTAAAATTAATTTAACAAAAAAAGCCCTCCAACATATAATTGTCGGAAGGCTTTAAAGATTAGTTGTACTTATTAATTAGTTGAACTTATTAATGTATCAAGTTTATCTATCACTGATATTCTTGGGGTACTTCTAATTCTGCGATAATGATTTTTACTGAGAACTTTTCTAAACCTGTTAAGTGTCTAATCCTATTTTCCAGTCTAGTTTGTAGATCTTTAGCCGCTAAGTGTAAAGAATCTTCTAGTTTGAATATTAACTGTATTTTTATTTTGATATGTTCTGATTCTGTATTAACTTGGGTTTCTTTAATTTTACCTGGTGGGAAATCGTATAGATCTTTAGTGAGAGCGTGTAGAATAATATCTTTAATGGCTTTTTCTTGTATGAACACCCCACCTAGGGAGTGGAAACTAGGTTTTACCACTGATTGTTCACCTAAATATTCTGTAGTTCCTTTGTTGGTAATTAATAATTTCAATCTGTCTAACAGAGGGACTTTAAAACTTTTACGGACTTCTACTGGAGATAAAGGGACTACATGTCTACCTCTTCTGCGATGGTAATTTGCCTTTGTCCGTTCACCTGATGTGGTAATTTCATTAATATTAATCCAATGATCTGGTTCATCTAATTCTAAATTTTTTACAATTTTAGAAATCATATTCTGCGATGTTCCAATGAGCAATAT
>CAZKUS010000395.1:0-2174 GCA_964556025.1 uncultured Clostridia bacterium
ATGCTGTGAAAGTCTTTTGCCAGTGAGTCGCGGCATGTTAGGCTGATCGCCAGGCATCACCCGACCCCCGAAGTGCTTTTCTTCCTTGACCAAGGGTGATGCCTTCGATTCCTGAAACCATGCCGGCAATCGGTGAACTTCTTGATTTACACCAATGGCTACGAGCGAACTTCTTAATTGGCCCCTGTGTTCAACACGCACTTTCAGGTACAGGGCATCTGCCACCAGAAATGGGTAATGATTTTCCAGTGGTCGTGTTTGAAAAATCATGTCTACCCTCTGAAAATATCATAACTCACAGAGACAAGAAAATAGGGGTGGTACCACCCCTATTTTTTTAACAACAACTTCTGTTACAACGGCAGAAACTATACTGATAATGATCATAAAAATTGCACGCGTGCCGTAAAAATAAATCGATGTTAAAGTTACGGGCAGCAAAGCGATCATGACATCCCCCATCCCTTTTTCCAGCAAATATCCACTTTGCAGATGGGGAGAGAACAGGTTTTTATTTGCATTACTCACAGCAATACCTCCTCATCAAATACCAATTATTAAACAGATCATCGTTTCATCATAAAGCTATTTTAAAAATGTTGTTACTTTTGATTTTGTTTTCTCTTAAAAATGGGCTTATCTTCCGTATATTCTTTGCTACCTGCCAATAAAGCTGCAGGCCCTATCGGTACTTTATCCCACACTTTAAGGGACAGTGGGATCTGCGGATCTGCAGATCTGCAGGCAGATTGTACTTTTCCGGAGCGTACTTGAGTACTGAAATAACCTCAGACCACCAAGTTGATCATTTCCATACACATTTGCCTCATCATATCCTTGTTCCTTCAACTGATTTACGCGGTTTTTCGCATAAGCTAGCATTTCATCTCTAGAGCCTGTTTTTATGGCTCTAGTCGTGCAAGATTCCAAGCAAAGTGTTTCCTTTCCCGCTCGCAATCGCTCTTCGCACAAACTACATTTTTCCATAACACCATTATCCCGGTCAGGTGCTATATAACCAAAGGGACAGTTCGACGCACACCAGTTACAATTAATGCAAATATCATCGTTAATTACCGTTAACCCTTCTTCTGACTTATGAATAGCACCTGTGGGGCACGCCATTAAACAAGCTGCTTCATGACAATGATAACAAGCATGTTTATTAAAGACTGAAATGCTATTTGGGTACTCACCAGTATCAAATTGTTGCATCTTGGTTCTATACACACCATGAGCTGGTTCATAGATCTGTTTACAAGTTACTGTACATGCTTCACACTCGACACAGATGGATTCATCAAACAACATGGTATAATCATTATATTTTATCATCTTTCAACCTCCGCCTCCCTTCAAATTGCACTATTTTAAGCGCGGTATACTTTGGCACAAAAGTCTGACATACATGCTCCAGCACCTGGATCATTATGTTCTGCCAGCTTCTCATTATGAACAGCCGGTCTAGAAATTACGAAATAAAAAGGGTATTCATCACTGGGCTCGGCTGGTTTTGGCTGCCAATACGGAAGTGGGTCGAAATCGTTATCTCGTAGAACACTTGAATACATTTCAATCTTTCCACTAGGCGTATTGAATGTTTCTGGCGGTTCAAAAGGAATTTCTCGACTCCACAAATTTGATTCACTGTTTGATAGTTCTTCCCAGCTTGTTCCTACAGCTCTCAACTGTTCATCATTCCATTTTGATCCGGAAACCCCTTCAAAGTATTCTCCATAACCCATGCGTTCAGCCAATTCTTGAAAAATTGTCCCAGCTCCTTTAGTATCATAAAGCTGTTCACTATCCGGCATCCTAATGGCATATTGTGGATGAAGACTGTGATAGCCGCGCGCATGGACACTTGAACTCTCTAACCAATAGCGGCTCTGGTAAAACAATATCTGATAACTGCACTAGCTCTGTAGGTAGGAATTCAAATGTGACGAGGAAATCTAGTTCTGACAGGACTTTAGTCATTTTATGGGCATTAGGGAAGCTTAAAGTTGTGTAACCTCGCATTAAAGCTGCTTTGATTGGATAGGGGTCCTCTTCCATAAGTCCCTCTGCCATGGTTGCAAAGTTACCTCTTGGCATACCAGAAATAATAGGTTCTTGCTCACACCCATCTATACGCTTTTCAACACTTTCAGGGTATTCAGGACGGGGTAACA
>CAZKUS010000396.1:0-2173 GCA_964556025.1 uncultured Clostridia bacterium
ATTATACTGACAAAATGGGAATTTGGATTTCTGGCTTCTTTGGGAGTGGTAAATCTCACTTCCTAAAGATACTTTCCTATCTTTTAGAAAACAGAGAAGTAAAAGGCCAAAAAGCTGTGTCTTATTTCGATGATAAAATTAACGACCCTATGGCACTAGCAGACATAAAGAAAGCAGGAGAAGTGAGTAAAGATGTTATTTTATTTAATATAGATTCCAAATCCGACTCTGAGAGTAAAGTAGACAAAGAATCTGTACTAAGAGTTTTTAACAAGGTATTTAATGAAATGCGTGGATTTTGCGGCACTCTTCCCTGGCTTGCTGAACTTGAAAGACAGATGGTAAAAGAAGGTACATATGAAGCCTTTAAAAGTAGGTTTGAAGAACTAGCGGGTAGCCCCTGGGAAGAAACAAGGGAAGACTTTTATTTTGAAGAAGACAACATCGTTCAGGCACTAGCTGAAACTACTAAAATGAGCGAAGAATCAGCCAGGAACTGGTTTCATAAAGCAGAAGAAAACTTTTCACTTAGCATAGAAAGATTTGCTAACAAGGTAAAGGAATATATCGAATCAAAGGATAATGAGCATCACGTATTATTTATGGTAGATGAAATGGGCCAGTACATTGGTGATGATCATAATTTACTATTAAACCTTCAAACCTTGATTGAAGATCTAGGAACTCACTGTGGAGGTAAAGCATGGGTGGTCGTTACTTCCCAGCAGGATATAGATGCTATCACAAGGGTAAAGGGAAGTGACTTCTCTAAAATTCAGGACAGGTTTGATACCAGGTTAAGCTTATCAAGTGCCAATGTAGATGAAGTTATTAGAAAAAGAATTTTGGCTAAAAATGATGTTGGAAAAGATACCTTGAAATTACTATATTCCGATAAAGAAGCTATTTTAAAAAACCTGATCACTTTTTCTTCTGATACCCCAGAAATGAAGACTTATCAAGATGAAGAAGATTTTATTAAGGTCTATCCGTTTATACCTTATCACTTTAGGCTTCTGCAGGCAGTATTTACAGCCATCAGACAGCACGGAGCTAGTGGTAAACACCTATCAGAAGGAGAAAGATCTCTTTTAAGTGCCTTTAAAGAAGCTGGAAGTGCTTATGTAGATCATGAAGACGGAACCTTGATTCCTTTTTCAGCTTTCTATGATACCATAGAAACATTTTTAGATCACGACATCCGCACTGTAATCGTAAATGCAGAAGATAATGACCGTTTAAGTGATTTAGATGTAGAAGTGCTAAAAGTGCTATTCATGATTAAGTGGGTAAAAGAGATGCCTGCCAACTTAGAAAATTTAGCAACACTCATGGTTCGCCATACAGATGATGATAAAATTGAACTCAAAAAACAAATTGAAGGTTCTCTTGATAGATTAGTTAAAGAAACCCTGGTACAAAAAGTTGGCGAAGAATATGTGTTCCTAACCCATGAAGAGCAAGATGTAAATAAAGAAATACGGAATATGCCCGTGGAAATAAAAGAGATTGTTAGAAAAATTGGTGAAGAAATATTTTGGGAAGTCTACGGCGAGAAAAAATACAAATACGACTCCAGATATCATTTTGAATTCAACAAACAGATAGATGAAATTATGATAGCTAGCCAAAAAAGTGAGCTAGGTATAAAAGTGATCACCCCTTATTATGAAACCGATGGAGAGCTTTCAGATGAAGAGTTGAGAATGATGTCAGGTCAGGAAAACTACATGATTATCAAACTCCCTTCTGATATCCCAATACTTGAAGAAATGGAAGAGATCTTAAGAATCCAAAAATACTTACAGAAAAAAGGAAGCACCACTCAAACTGAAGCTATTGAAGAAATAAAAGCTCGGAAGTCCCATGAAATATCTAATAGAAAAAACAGGTTAAGCTCACTGCTCACAGAAGCTTTAAAAGAAGCCGATTATTATGTAAATACCCAAAAATTAGACCTTAATACTAAAAACCCTGTAGGAAAAATTGATGACGGCTTGAGAATATTAGTTGAAAGTGTCTATAGCAAGTTAAATTATGTAAAAGATTTTGTAGATAATGATAAAGAACTAAATGATCTATTACATAAAAAAGAAGAGCAAATAACAATCGGTGGGAAAGAAGATGATCCAAACAAATTAGCATTAGAAGAAGTTGATCAGTACATTGAAAT
>CAZKUS010000397.1:0-2159 GCA_964556025.1 uncultured Clostridia bacterium
GTAGTAGATCATCATGATGTATTATATAATCCATTTGCATGTACGTTAACTCTTTTGACAAATTCTGCCGGATTTTTTTATTTTATCGGGACTATATATAATACAAGACCTGGAAGGAGAGTGATAACTGTGAAACTAACAATTAGTGGAAAGAACATCGATGTTACAAATGCCTTGAAGGAGCATGTACAGAAGAGATTTGCCAAACTCGACAGGCACTTCGACGACAATGTGGAGGCCCAGGTCACCATGAGCGTGATTAAAGACGATCACAATGTAGAGGCAACAGTATTTCTCAACGGGGGCATTATTCTCCGGGGAGAAGAGAGTACTGGCGACATGTATGCGTCCATTGATCAGGTAGTAGACAAAGTAGAACGTCAGGTAAAAAAGCACAAAACCAGAATCAACAGAAAGCTTCGACAGACCGGTGGTAATATACTCAAAGAAACAGGCCCTGAAACTGTAGACGAAGCGGGAGACCCTGAAATAGTAAAGACCAAGCGATTTGCCATTAAGCCCATGATACCTGAAGAAGCTGTGCTGCAGATGGAATTAGTCGGTCACGATTTCTTTGTATTTAGAAATGCGGACACCGAAGAGGTGAACGTGGTTTACAAAAGAAAGGATGGTAATTACGGACAGATTGAACCGGAAGTGTAGAAATAAAGAAACCGTTGAAAAACTTATAATTGACAATTGATCTAGCAAGTCAATGCAGTATGTCAATAGACTGAAATCTGAACTTTGTCAATTACGATGACAATGATGATTACAAATATAAAAAAGTTGCAAGATGAGATGAAGGGATAATGAACGAAATTAAGGGGGCAATTCGCCCCCTTATTTCAATTGTGAGTGTGAAATTCATATTATATATACATAAGCAATGGTATCTAAAATAGCGCTTTTCGATTTTGGTTGGTGATCATTCTAAGTCATTTATTAGCTATATCTTGATATGATGGAAATCCGTGACTTGATTTGGCGTGGAGAGTGCCGTTAATTACTGCTTTTTCTACTGCCAGGGAAGCCATATCTCCGACAAGTGTGATTTCACTATCAACTTCACCTGATGCCAGGGTAAATATGGCATCACCGTCCAACATAGAATGGGCCGGTCTCATGGTTCTCGAAAGTCCACTGTGGGCCATCTGTGATACCTTGGTGGCACCTGCTTTAGAGAGTTTGGCGTTTGTCATTACAGCACCAATAGTAGTGTTTTGGTTTAATCCGCTTTCATTGGTTGTGTTGGCATTATTATCGGTATCATCTCCGACAAAATCATCTCTGTGACTTTTGCTCATGGCTGTGCGAGCAGTTACAAACTGTTCTTTTTCACTGTCAAAAGCGCCAGCCAAAAGAGAAGATTTTTCATCATTGGGATTTAGTACTTCACCAAAACAGTTTACCGCTATTATGGCACCGACTATTAATTTACCTGTTTTTACTGCAGCTATCCCCAAGCCAGTTTTCATGGCGTACTGTTCTCCTAAAAACTTACCAGCTATAGCACCAGTTCCTGCGCCAACACAGCCCTGGGTAGGAGATTTTTCTTGTAAAGACTTGGCTGACTCTGCCGCTTGATATCCCATGGCAGCATCGGGCCTTGTCTTTGGGTCTCCTATACCTAGATCAAACAAAATTGCACCGGTAACGATGGGAACTTTGGCATATCCAGTGGGAAATCCGATATTCTGTTCATCCAAATAGCTCATGATACCGCTTCCCGCATCCAAACCGAAGGCACTTCCTCCAGCTAAAAATACGGCATGAACCTGTTCGACCAAGTTTGTGGGGCGGAGTAGATCGGTCTCTCTTGTTCCGGGAGCACTTCCACGGACATCTACACCTGCGGTAAGGCCCTGTCCTGAATCGGAAGTGATTACTGTGACTCCCGTGGCTCCTTCCCGGTCCTGGGCATGGCCTATTTTAAAACCCGTGAGTTCAGTTATCGAGCAAATATGCATATGTCCGAACCTCCCATAAATATTAAGCGCTGTTATATTCAGCTATCAACATTCAACTTTAACAAAGTCAAATATTAAGCTGACTCTAGCATTACAGTCTATCCATGATTATATCTTTACTGTAGAATTACAACCTATCCATGATTATATCTTTAGTAATTGCTTTAACAGTGGGCTTTGACTCTGGAT
>CAZKUS010000398.1:0-2142 GCA_964556025.1 uncultured Clostridia bacterium
TCTCATGTGATTTTACTTTATTTACTTAAATATCTCTATAAGATTGATGAACTAGGTGCTAAAGAGAATATGATTGGTTCAACGATTAATTTATTGAAACCAGGTAATCGTAATTAATAAAGAGAAGAAGTATTTGTATGAAGAAATTGAGATGTTGCAAAAGATCACTAAGTACGGTAAAAGCAAAGGCTGGTTAGAACTGCCACCAGAATATAATAATTAACTGAAAAATATATAAAACTACTAGGGATTAAATCTACTCTCTTGGGTTTTTAAAGATTTAAGAGCGGGCCCCTCTATGATATCTCCTTCGTAAGTAAACCTAGAACCATGACAGGGACAGTCCCAGGAAAGTTCCGCGGCATTCCAAGCCAACTCACATCCCATATGAGTACAAGTAACATCTACAGCATGAACGTGACTATGCCTATCCTTATATATTCCTATCTTATCCCCTTGGTGTTTAATAATTTTTCCTTCACCAATATTTATTTCTACTTCTTTAGGTACAGGTTTTAGCTACCTCCTCCAAGATGTTTGGCTGTATTAACATTAGTAGTTATAAAGTTTTTTACTGAAGGATCAGCTCGAAATCTAGTTGGATTGAAAATTGGTGCCCATGGACTTTCCCCCTTAACTATTAAGTCTTTTAATAAGATAGCTGAAGCAGTTCCGTTGGTCATACCCCATTTTTTAAATCCGGTGGCTATATATACATTAGAAGCTCTTGACGTTATTTTACCCACGTATGGCACTTCATCTAAAGTGGTATAATCTTGAGTTGACCATCGGTAAGGTATGTCTGTAACTTGATAGTTTGCTTTAGCAAAATCTACAAGATTTTTATAGTGTAAGTTGGTATTTCCTCCCTCCCCTGTCTTATGACGTTCTCCAGCTACTATAACCAGTTCGCCATCTTCATATGGAGCAAAACGCAGTGATCTCCCGGGATTTTCAGCAGTGATGTACATACCTCCAGGGAACTTTTCAGTTATTTTTATTCCCAAGGCATAAGATCTTTCAGGGTATAAGCTGGCAAAATAAAATCCTGTACTTCCGTAGGCGGGGAAATGTGAAGCAAGCACCATATTATACGCACTAATCTGGCTGCCGTTTTCAGTAGTAACAGTAACTGGATTCCCATCTTGAAAATCTATTGCTCGGGATTGTTCAAATATGTAACTGCCATCTCCCGGGATTTCCTTGGCTAAAGCTAGCAGATACTTGCGAGGATGAAATTGTGCCTGGTTATCGAATCGCACAGCTCCTTTAATATTAAATGGTAAAGGTAGATTTTCGGTGTAAGATGCTTGAATACCAAGTGCTATAGCTGCATCCACTTCCTCTTGGATTTGCTGAACATATTTGTCAGATTGAGTATAAATATAAGCTTCCTGTCTGGAAAAATCACAATCTATCTGTTTATCATTAATGACCTGTTCTACAAAGTTTATGGCGTGTTCGTTGGCATCAGCATATTGCTCAGCTTTTTCTTTTCCAAAGTGATTGATTAATTTGTTGTATGTCAGGTTGTGTTGTGAAGTTAACTTTGCTGTAGTGTGAGCTGTGGTGCCCTGAAGGATGCGATTAGCTTCCACTACTGCTACTTTCAGCCCTTCTTTTTTTAAGAGGTATGCCAGGGTAATTCCAACTAGCCCCCCTCCCACGATAACAGTATCTACCTGTAAATCTCCTTTTAAAGGTGGAAATTTAGTCTCTTCAGTCGAGTCCAACCAAAAAGGCTGAGGTGGTGTGTCAAAACCAAAAGCTTGGTAAGGTGTTGATTGATTCATAGTTATCCTCCTGAATTTGCTCTTATTACATAAAAGAAAAGCTGGTGTTACCTATTTATAGGTTTAGTTTAGCTTTAGTGTTTCAATATCTAAGAATTATATACCGATTTAAAGGTTTGATAGTTGATAAGTTTATCATTATTGTCTGATGCCTATATCAACACCCATAGTTTTGTCTTCTGATCGGTCTACTGGCTCAATATTCAAAGTTATAGCATAATCACCCTTGTTGATTATCAATATAATGCCTAATAGTTTCTGAACTAACATTACCTGCTGTTGCAACAAAATAAGCTCTGGTCCAAACAGAACCTTTGATGTTTAAGTCAGGGAACTGCTTAGATATTCT